>CAILBQ010000408.1 GCA_903832475.1 uncultured Acidobacteriota bacterium
ACCAGCGTGGTGGGCGTCTCCGGGTTGAACTTGTTGATGGCATAGAAGGTCCGGTAGGGGCCGGAGAGGTCTTCGGCGTCATACCAGCCGCCCACCACCAGCACCGCGCACTTCACGTTCTTCATGTGCCGCGAAAGGTCGCGCGCCTGCCAGTAGGCGTCGTAGGTGTCGTGCTTCATCTGGTCGGTGTAGAGCCAGTTGGCGCCCTTGAGGTATTTCTGCTCCATCTCCGACAGGCTGCCGGCGTTGAGGTAGAAGCGATAGGTGTCGGGGGTGCCGAAGTCGAAGGGGACGGAGGGCTGGGGCAGGGTGGGATTCTTCTGCGGGAGGAAGAAGGCGTAGAAGCCGAAGTTGGCGGCGAGCATGAAGGTTCCGCCGTGGTAGGCGTCATCATCGCCGGCGAAGAGGTCGGTCATGGGGGCCTGGGGGCTGGCCGCGACGAGGGCCGGGTGCGAATCGATCATGCTGGCCGAGGTGTAGAAGCCAGGGTAGGAGATGCCCCAGATGCCGACTTTGCCGTTGTTGTTGGGGATGGTCTTGAGCAGGAAGTCGATGGTGTCGGAGGTGTCGGAGGCGTCGTCGACGTCATTCTTTGATTTTTTGTTGTCGATGTGGGGGCGCATTTCGATGAAGTCGCCTTCACTTTGCCAGCGGCCGCGGACGTCCTGATAGACGAAGATATAGGCGGCTTTTTCAAATTCGTCGGAAGGCCCGAGGCGGGCGGGATACTCATCTTCGCCATAGGGGCCGACGCTGTAGGGGGTGCGATCCATGAGGAAGGGATGGGGGCCGGCTTCGGTGGGGAAGGCGGAGTCCTTGGGGACGTAGACGGCGGTGAAGAGGCGCTTGCCGTCGCGCATGGGGATGCGGAATTCGTACTTGGTGTAGTGGGACTTGACGTAGTTTTCCTGGGGAGCGTCAGGCTGCTGGGCATGCGAGGCGGGAGCGGAGACGAGCAGGGCGGCGAAAGTCACAAGCAGCAGGGAAGTCTTGCGGATGGCGATGGGCATGAGGCGGGAAGTCTCCTGAGGGTACAGATTACGCCATCGAAGAGAGGACGCTGAGGCGAATCGAGTCCGGCAGTCTCGCTCCCTCCATTCCCGAAACAGGAATGAAGGAGAGAACACTCGGTATCAGAATTGAAATACCGACTGGCTGGCTGTATAACTGAGGCAATCCCCCCTCAATCTTCGGAGAGAGGGCGCGAGCCGCCGCAAGGCGGCTTTGCTTTTTGAGGCACGCTATCCGTACGAACGTCTACGTGGATGGCTTCAACCTGTACTACGGAGCCGCAAAACATACCCCATTCAAGTGGGTCAATCTGGCTGAGCTCTGTGTGCAAGTGCTGCCGGGATTGGACATTCATCGAATCCGATATTTTACGGCCTTGGTCAAGCCCCTTCCCACCGATCCACGTACCCGCCTTCGGCAAGAAATCTATATCCGTGCTTTACTCACGCTGCCCAACTTGAGCGTGCATTACGGACACTACCTAAAAAGCACGTTATCCATGCCCCTGGCGGCGCCGCGTCCAGGTGGCCCTCGCTTTGCGGAGGTGCTCAAAATGGAGGAGAAGGGTTCGGATGTCAACATTGCCACTTACATGCTGGTGGATGCCTTCAGAAAAGACTGCGACCAACTAGTTGTGATCACGAACGATTCGGATCTGGCGGAGCCGGTTCGGATTATCAACAAAGAGCTTCTACTTCCCGTGGGGATTTTCAATCCGCAGACCAACGATACGGCGGTGAGGCGGGCGCGTGTGAGTGGGCAGCCAATTCGTCCTGCAAGGCCAAGCATCGAGCTCAAGAAAGTGGCAAAGTTCAGTCACAACATAAGTTCGGAAGGTCCCCATTGTCATATGGCGAGAAGTCAGTTTTCACCTGTGTTGATCGACAGCCAAGGACGCAGGATTACCCGACCCGCGGGCTGGTAGCGCACATCTACATCTACGGGCTCTACATCTGGGGACGGAGGTGCACGAGAGTCGTCTGTGCGTCGAGGTCGAGCTGCCGGGCTTCGGGGGATTGGCCGTGGGTGAGGAGTTTGGCGGCCTGTTCAGCGTGGGGCAGGGCTTCGCGGGGCTGGTTTTGGGCGAGGAGGGCTTTTGCCCAGTCGAGCTGGGCTTCGCCGAGGCGGCGGTCGTCGGCGGGGACTTTGCCGTGGAGGACGGAATAGAACTCTTCCGCGGAAGCCTGGGCTTTGGCGTACTGCTCCGTGGCGAGGTAGGCGCGGGTGAGTACGGCGAGCGGTTCGGCGAGGTCGGGGCCGGAGCCGGCGACGCGGCGCCAGCCGGGGAGTGACTCTTCAATCAAGGGCAGGGCTTCCTTGGCGCGGCCCAGCTTGATCATGGCGCCGGCGAGGCGGTCCTGCTGTTCGAGGGCGCCGCGGCTTTCTGGGCCGGAGCAGGTTTTGAGGCCATCGAATGCGCGCTGGTAAAGGGGCAGGCTGGCCTGCGGGTCGCCGGCGCGATCTTTGACGGAGGCCAGTTCGCCGTAGACGGCGGACTGATCGCACTTGGCCTGGGAGTCTTTCATGTAGATATTGAGGGCCTGGGTGTAGGCGGCTTCGGCTTCGGGGAAGCGGTCGCGGGCTTTCAGGTCCCAGCCCAGCGCGTAAAGCACGTCGCCAACTTCATGCGGCGGCAGGGCTGATTCGTGGAGCGCTTCTTTGGCGGCGGACTGGAGCATGGCGAGGTTGTCGTCGGTGCGGAAGCCGAGGCGATCGCGGTTGCTGGCGTAGTAGACCTGGCTCCAGATGCGGACGGAAGGCGAGACGCGCTGGGTGCGGGCGATCTGCAAGGCGTGAGTGGTGAGTTGCAGGCCAAGGTCGGTCTGGCCGAGCAGGTAGGCGGCGTCGCCGGAGGTGGCTTCGGATTCGGCTTCGGTGTCGTAATCGCGGGCGTCGCGGGCGTTGGGGATGACTTCGCTGAAGACCTTCTGCGCACCTTCGAGGTCGTTGTTTTCGTACATGGACTCGGCCAGCGACATCTGGGCTTTGCGGAGGTCGGCGGGGTCTTTGATGTAGTCGGGAAGGAGCTTGACGCCAAGTTCGAGAAAGTCGGGGACCGAAAAGGTGGGCTTGCCGGTGTAGTTGGAGTTGGCGAGATAGAGCAGACGGTAGAGGAAGGTCTGCATGCGCATGGCGCGCTGGCCTTCGCGGATGGCCTGCTGCTGACGCCATTCGGCATAGCCCAGGCTGGCAAGGATGGCGAGGAAGACCATGGCCGCCGCGATAGCGCCTTTCTGATTGCGGCGCAGAAATTTGCTGATGAGGTAGACGGTGGTCTGAGGGCGGGCCAGGACGGGGCGGCCGTCGAGAGCGCGGCGAATGTCTTCGGCGAGAGCATCGATGCCGGGATAGCGGTCTTTGGGGCGGGGTGCGAGACACTTGGCGACGATGGTGGCGAGGTCGCCGCGAAGTAGCTGGCGCAGTCGGGTTTCGCTCAAGCCGCCGCGGCGCTGAGCGGCTTCGGGGGTGATGGAGTGGGTGAGGCGTTCGGGTTCGCGCTCGGAGATGGCCCGCTCCATCATGGCGGCGACGGAGGCTTTGCCGCCAGGGCGACGGCCGCTAAGCAATTCAAAGAGGATGACGCCAAGGGAGTAGAGATCGGAGGCGGTGGTGAGCGGGATGTTGGGATCGTTGCGGAGCTGCTCGGGGCTGGCGTAGGCGGGGGTGGCCATGACCGTTCCCGTGGTCAAGGCGTCCTGCTGCAGCAGCTTGCTGGTGCCGAAGTCGAGCAGCTTGACGGTGGCACGCTGGGGGACTTCGCCAGCGACGAGGATGTTCGAGGGCTTCAGGTCGAGGTGCACCACCAGATTGCGATGGGCGTAGGCGACGGCATCGCAGACGCGTAGGAAGAGGCGCAGGCGGTCAGGGATGGGGAGGGTGCGGGCGTCGCACCAGACGTCGAGATGGTCTCCTTCGACGTACTCCATAACCAGGTAAGGCTGGCCGGTTTCCGACAGGCCGGCGTCAAGCATGCGGGTAATGTTGGGGTGAACGAGGGAGGCGAGGATTTTTTGTTCGCGGAGAAAGCGTTCGACGAAGGCGGGGCCGGCCGCGTGGGGGGCGAGAACCTTGAGGGCGGATTGGAGCGGACTGCCGTTGACGATGCGTTCGGCGAGATAGACGGAGCCGATTCCGCCCGAGCCGAGCAGGCGAAGCAGCGTATAGGGGCCGATGCGGCTGCCGTTCTGGCCGGTGGTGAGAATGTGGACGGAATCGATGGTGCCGGGATCGATATAGGCTGCGTCGGGATGATGGGTCGGCTCTGGGGGATTTTCGCCGGCGGTAAAGATTTCCAGGGCCAGGCGGCAGAGCTCCGGGTCAGGACAGGCCTGGGCGAGAATGCGCTCACGATCGGGCACGGGGGCTTCTGCGATTAAGTGGAAGAGACTCTGCAGCGTTTCCCAGTTCTCGGATTCAGTGGGCATTGGGCTGAGGATGATGGTAGCGCGAATTGGGATCGAAGAGGCAAGGTTCCTGCAGCGTTAGCGCGTGGTGAGCAAATCGGGGAGTTGTTTGAGGGTGCGGTGAAACGGCGCGGGGTTGGCGAGGACGCGAGAGAGGACGAGCGAACCTTCGATGCGGATGACGGCCTCTTCGGCGGCCTGGCGAGCGGCGGCGGGAGGAAGACCGCTTTCGCGGGCGAGCGCGGCGAAAGCGGCGATCCAGGCTTCCATAGCGGTCTGAAGCGCCTGGTGGCGTTGCGGTGAGCCGCCGGGAAGGGAGAGGACGTCGGTGACGCAGGAGCGGGCTCCGTCCTGATAGAAGGCGCGCAGGATTTCGGCGGCCTTGGCGGCGCGTTTGCGGGGAGGGCCTGGGCTGCGCAAGGCCGGGAAGAGCTGGTTTTCAAACCACTGGCCGACGCTGGCGAGGGTGGCGAGGATGATCTCCTCCTTGCCCCCGGGGAAGCGGTAATAGAGGCTGGCCTTTTCGAGTCCGGTGGCCTGGGAAAGCTGGCTGAGGCTGACGCCTTCGGCTCCGTGGGTGCGGAAGAGATCGAGGGCGGTGTCGAGCAGGGCGCTGTCGCTGATGGTCTGTCGTGCCATCAGATCAGTGTATGCCGACCGTTCGGTGGGGAAAAGGATAAGCCAAAGGCCTACCGATCCAAAAGAAAAAAATAAATCCGCTACTTTACCGATCGGTCGGTATCCAAGACAGTGAAGTTCGATCGGCCCAACCGATCAGAAAAACAGGACGAGGAGTTTGACTATGAGCAACGAGGCAGCAATCAACGCAACGCGCACCCTTTATCGGAACAAAAACGTGGATGGCCTTAACATCTTTTATCGCGAAGCCGGATCGGCAGACCGACCAACCATCGTGCTGCTGCACGGGTATCCTTCCTCTTCGCACATGTTTCGCGAATTGATCCCCAGGCTGGCGGAGAAATACCACGTGATCGCCGCGGATATGCCGGGTTTTGGGTACAGCGACGCTCCTTCGAAGGACGAGTTTGTCTACAGCTTTGAACATCTGGCCGAGGTGATGGATAAGTTTCTGGACGCGATCGGCGTCGCGAAGTACAGCATCTATGTGCAGGATTACGGATCGCCGGTGGGGTTCCGGTTGTTCGCCAAGCACCCGGAGAGGATCCAGGCGATTGTTTCGCAGAACGGCAACGCGTATGAGGAGGGGCTGGGTGACTTCTGGGGCGCGTATCTTGTGCCCTTCTGGAAGGACCGAAACGCCGAGACAGAAGCGAAGGTACGAGAGCTGGTTACGCTGGAAGCGACCAAATTTCAGTACTTCACCGGCGTCAGCAATGCGGAGCATATCAGCCCGGATGGGTACCAGTTCGATCAGCGGTTGCTGGATCGGCCAGGCATCGCTGACATCCAGGTGGAATTGTTTTACGACTATCGCAAGAATGTGGAGCTGTATCCGGAATGGCATGTGGCTTTGAAGAAGGCGCAGCCGCCGTTGCTGGCGGTGTGGGGCAAGGGGGATGTCATCTTCATTCCCGCGGGAGCCGAGGCGTTTCGGCGTGACCTGCCGGATGCCGAGATCCATTTTGTGGATTCAGGACACTTTGCGCTGGAGGAAGAGTCGGAAGCGATCGCGGGATACATTCTCGATTTTCTCGCCAAGCATGTCGATTGATTCATTCGCCGCACAGAAGAAATGGCCTGCCGAGTTGATTCGGCAGGCCATTCCACTAAGAAGCCACGGTGTCTTTCATAGGTCTATTTGCTGGCGGATGTATCGTTCAGGGGAATGCGATATACGGTCAGCGAATAGGGCGGCAACTGGGCGGAGATGATGCCGGCGCTCACGGCGATTGAAGATGCCTGAGGGGCTAGTGCGGTGGGCTGGTTGAAGGTGTTTTCGGTTGTCAGATCGGCGGTGGCCATTGTCGTTACCTGCGCGGTGCTCGATGCCTGGATGCCATTGCAGTGAATTTCGGCGGCACGGGCGCTGGGTGAGTAGTTGATGGCCTTGACGATCACTTCGTGGGTGCGGTCGTCGATGGAGGCGCTGGTGTAGAGGCCCGTCGGGGATTTGTCGGTTACGGGCGATGAGGGCGTGATGGGCAGGATGCGGGTGCCGACGTTGCTGGCGAAGACTTTCTGCACGTAGTAATTGGGCGTGCCGTAGGAATGCAGGTGGTCGAACCAGATGGCGTCGGGCTTCCACTGCCAGGCTTCGACGTTGGCCAGCAGAGGAGCGTACGAGGCCATCTGAACGACGTCAGCATTGCGCTCGAGGCCGGTCATGAAGGCGGCTTCGGTGATGGCGGCCT
Organism: uncultured Acidobacteriota bacterium; assembly: GCA_903832475.1. GTDB lineage: Bacteria > Acidobacteriota > Terriglobia > Terriglobales > Acidobacteriaceae > Acidicapsa. The sequence continues at coordinate 6,749 of CAILBQ010000408.1, forward strand.
GCCAGTTGTTGCGGTTGTCGGCGCTGGTCGATTGCACGGTCTGGGCCGCGTATTCACCGGCGAATACCTTGGGGCCGGAGCGATCGTATTTGTCGTAGCGGTTGGAGTTGGTGAGGAACCAGTCGGGGCTCATGTAGTAGTGTTCGTCGACGATGTCGGCATGGAGTTCGCGCCAGGTGGTCCACATGGTGTTGAAGGGTTCGCCGGAGGGGAACGGACCAGCGGCGACGACCAGCTTGATCTCCGGGTGTTGTGCTTTGAGGGCGGCGGCGAAGACCTTGTAGCGCTCGACGTAGCGCGGTCCCCATTGCTCGTTGCCGACGCCGATCATGGTGAGGTGGAAGGGCTCGGGATGCCCCATCTCGGCGCGCAGCTTGCCCCAGGGCGAGGTCTCAGGGCCGTTGGCGAAGTCGATCAGGTCGATGGCGTCGTGGATGTATTCGTCGAGCTGATCGAGGGCCGCGGTTTCGCTGGAATTGAACTGGCAGGCCATGCCGCAGTTGAGGATGGGCAGGGGCGCGGCGCCGATGTCTTCGGCGAGCTGGAAGTATTCGTAAAAGCCGAGACCGAAGGATTGGAAGTAGTCGGGCGCGGGGCGCTTGTCGAATTCGTCGTTCCAGCGATTGATGATGGTTTTGCGGTGGGCGATGTCGCCGACGGTGGTCTTCCAGCGATAGCGCGTGACCAGCTCGCGGCCCTCGACGATGCAGCCGCCGGGGAAGCGCAGGAAGCCGGGATGCATGTCGTGGAGCAACTGGACGAGGTCCTTGCGCAGGCCGTTGGGTCGGTTCTTCCACGTGTCGACGGGGAAGAGCGAAACCATATCGAGGTCGAGAACCCCGGGTTCATCGATGATGAGATTCAACTGCCCGTGCTGGGTGGTGGCGTTGGCCTGGATGACGGTTTCGTAGCGCTTCCATTCGCTGCCGAAGCCCTCGAGTTTGCCGCTGCCGATTTCGTGGCCGGCGTCGTCGGTGATGGTGGCGCGTAGGGTCTTGGGGCCGGTGGTGCGGGCGTAGACGGAGAAGCGATAGGATTTGCCGGCTTCGACACCGATGCCGCGGAAGCCGGTGTTGTAAAAGCTGTAGCCGGGCGCGTAGGTGTGGGTGCGCAGGTAGTGGGGGTTGGAGGCGTTGAGGGGGTTGTCGGTACGGATGGCGAGTTCGCCGTGGTGGGGATCGAGGCCGGCTTGGCTGAAGCCGAGGGTTTCATGCCAGCCGGTGAGCGGCTCCTGGAATTCAAAGGAGCGGTTCTTGACCAATTCGGGATAGAGGCCGCCGTCTGCTCCGAAATTGATGTCTTCGAAGAAGATGCCGAACATGGTGGGAGAAATCGCGGCGCCGGGGTGGGCGGCATCGACGGAAATGACGGCGGGTTCCGGGGCTGCCTGGCTGATAAGGCTGAGGGGAGTGAGGAAGAAGACGAGGGCAGCGGCAACGAGAGGGAGCGGATGTGATCTGTGCATATGGCTTGCAGGCCATGCTAAGGCTTTGCCGGCGGAACGTCCAGAAAGGGGAAAATGCGCGGTATCGCTGAGGCGGTTTGAGCGCAGAGAGTTAACGGTTCAAGAGTCTTCCTCCGATAGGGCAAGTGAGTCCGAGAGCCCCTGTGGTTCGAAGGCCGGAAGGTGAATCCGGCGGGAGGGCTGCGGCGAGCGAGACCATTTTCAGGGAGCTTTCCCTGCGGAGCGTCGGCTTGCCAAGGAGAAGACCGTGAAACGAGAGTTGGTGATCGCCGTTGCCCTGTTGGGGGGACCGGTTGTGTGCCAGGCGCAAAGCATGGACGACCTGGCTAACCTGCAGTTCCACGGCTATGCCACGCAGAGTTTTGCGGCCAGCAACGACAACAATTATCTGTCAATGGATACGAGTCATGGCAGCTTTCAGTGGACCGAGGCGGCGCTCAATATCTCGGACCAGTTGAATGACCGGCTGCGTATCGGGATGCAGTTTCACTATCTGAACCTGGGGCAGTTCGGGGCGGATAATGTTTCGATCGACTGGGCGCTGGGGGATTTCAAGATCAATCGCTATGCGGGGCTGCGCGCGGGCAAAGTGAAGATCCGGTGGGGGCTGTACAACGATACGCAGGACGCCGATCCCGGGTATATGTGGTCGCTGCTGCCGGAATCGATCTACGGCATCGATCTGCGGGCAACCAACCTGTCGCAGATGGGAGCGGAGCTTTACGGCAAGGTGCCGCTGGGGAAGAACGCCGGATCGCTTCTGTACAGCGGCTATTACGGCGATTATTACGTTTCTCCCAATGACGGCTACATGGAATCGTATCGCGAGACTGGCATTACGTTTACCGATCGCCCCTGGGGGAAGACACCGGGGTTTGATCTGCGCTGGAAGTCACCGCTCAAGGGTCTGATGGTAGCGGGATCGCTGATGCTGTACGACGAAAAGGGAACGATGCCGAGCGGCACGCTGCGGGAGCCGCTGACCTACTGGCCGACCTACTACGCGCAATACGAGGCCCAGAAGTTCTTTCTCTCTGCTCAGTACATGAAGCTGGTGCAGTACACCGTCATTCAGCCGAGCGGCGGTCCGAGTTCGAGCAGCGTTGTCGATGAACGAGCGTGGTTTGCCATGGGCGGCTACCACGTGACAGAGAAGTTCCAGGTGGGCAGCTACTACAGTCACTACCTGGTGGCGTCGGCGGGAGATGCGTCGAATCCGGCGAACTACTCGAAGGACTGGGTGGCGTCGGGACGGTATGACATCACCTCGAATTTCTATGGAAAGCTGGAAGGCCACTTCATCGACGGCGAGGCGGCAGGCTTCTACGGGATCGACAACCCCAACGGGCTCAAGCCGCAGACCAGACTGGTAGTGGCCAAAGTCGGGTTCGTTTTCTGAACAGTTTCAAAGGTGTGTCTGACTGCGGCGTCGACAGGATGCTGCCGGCTCGTTCAAAGGAGCGAATCGTGATGAAAAAGCTTCTCTGGCTATTTTCTTTATGGATTGCGTTGTTCGCGTGGAGCGGCGTTGCGCAGGCGCAGGTTGTGCTTATTGCCAATCCCAGCATCAAGTCAGCGGACGTATCGAAGGGAGATCTGCGCGACCTTTTTACGGGAGCGTCCTCTTCGTTCAAGGATGGCTCACATGGGACGCCGGTGCTGTTGAAGGGCGGCAGCGTGAACGATGAGTTTCTCTCGACATACGTGGGTAAGTCGGATAGCGCCTTTCGCGCGGGATGGCGGAGCCTGGTGTTTGCCGGGCAGGCGTCGATGCCCAAGACATTCGATTCGGAAACGGCATTGGTCGATTACGTGGCGCATACCGCGGGAGCGGTCGGGTATATCGGCAAAGCTACGCCGCATGCGGGCGTGAAAGTGCTTGCGGTGAGGTGAGGGAATGTTTCGACAAGTCAAGATTCGAACCACGCTCTTGAGTGTTCTGGCTGGTCTCGCGTTCGCCAACCTCGTTCTGTTGATCATGGTGCAGACTTCCGCGACGGCGACGCATGCACGGATGGAGGAGATTTCTTCGTCGCTGTTTCCTGCCGCCTTGAAAATACAGGAAGCCGAGGCTGCCTTTGAGCGCATGAAGAAGCATTACGGCGATGCGGTGGTGTTGCAAGAGGCGAAGTCTCTGGACAGTGCGGAGGCGGACGCCGAAGCAACGGCAAAGGCGCTTGGCGAGGTGCGTGCGGCTTCAGGTTCATCCTCTGCCTTGATGAAGCAGGCGGAGAGCGTGGTGGGGCGCTTTGCATCCATTCGGGCGCGAGATCGGGAAACGTACGCGGCTATGCTGCGTTCGAAAGACGGGCCGAGCGATGACTTGATGACGCAGGTGGGGGAGCTGGGCAAGGAGAACAAGGGGCTTTCGGAAGCGCTTGTATTGCTCGATAAGGCAATCGCCCTCGACTTTCAGAAACAGCTGGATGCGGTGAATGCCTATGCGGTGAGGGAACGGCTGATCAGCGTGGGCATGCTGTTTTTCATTGTTCTGATTTGTGCGGTCTCGGCGTGGATGATCCAGGCCCGGGTGGTACTCCCGCTGCGCATGCTGGCGCTGCGCATGCATGGCATTGCGGAGGGCGAAGGCGACCTGACGTGCCGCATCGAGGTGGAAGGAAGCAACGAGATCGACGAAGTCGGTATCTGGTTCAACGTCTTCATCAGCCGCATGGAGGGAATCATGCGGCATGTTGCCGAACATGCGCAGGTGCTGGGGACGGCGGTGACGGGTC
>CAILBQ010000409.1 GCA_903832475.1 uncultured Acidobacteriota bacterium
CGGAATTGGCGCTGGGCGGGCTGATCGCGCTGGGGCAGGGTGGGCTGCTGACATCGATGGTGTGGGCGGCGGCGCTGGCGCTGGCGGTGCAGCGGAAGTTTGTGCAGAGTGCGGCCTGGCTGGGAGCTGCGGCGGCGCTTTCGGCGTTTGGGCTGATTCACGCGTATACGCTGACGAGCACCGGGCCGGTCAGCCGCATCGGCTGGTGGGCTGCTCCGGAATTTGCGCTGTCGTACGCTGCCGGGGCGGTGTTTCTTCTGGCGTGTTCGGGACTGGGAAGGCGGCCGATGTCAAGAGAGGTGGAGCGTTGAAGAACGCAAGGCGGGGCTGCCGGCGAGAGAAGCTGCGGGGTTCAGGACAGGCATGATGAGAGCGAGGATCTCCGGAACGATCGTCTGGCTGGACGGTCGTTGAGGCGTTGAGAACCATTCTTTCACTGCACCATAGATCGCCCAACTTACCGCAGTGGCGCGCATTTCAGGGGACACGGCATCCTGTGCGGGATAAGTCTTCATACCGACGAGCAGGACGCGTCGGATGGCTGCGGTCATGGCTGCATCGAGCAGGGCCTGGAATGAACATGGACCGTGGTGGCAGGGCGCCTGCTCGTGAATCTGCTGGAGGTAGTCGCAGGCGGCGAGGATGATGGTGGCGGCGGCAGGGGGGCAGGAGCCGTCGAATTGGACTTGGCGATCGTGCAGAAGCTTGTGAAAACCGCCGGCAATGAGAGCGTCCAACAGGGCGTACTTGTCGGCATAGTGGTCGTAGAAGGTGGCGCGATTGACGGTGGCGGACTCGGCGATTTCCTGGACTGAAATTTCTTCGAATGGCCGATTCTGCAGCAGAGCGCTCAGGCTGCTTTGGAGCAGCTGGCGGGTGCGGCGGATACGGGGGTCACGAACTTCGCAGTCGGAAATCGGCATATCGGCTTGATGCAGCAGTGTATCAAAAAGATTTTTGCATCCCTGCACGATAGCCGTTGTCTACTATTACAACAATCGTTGGCTAAACAACGAATGTTGATAAGGAGAGGCGATGCCGACACTTTTGCATATTGATTCAAGTCCGTTAGAGAGTTCCGTCAGCCGGGAATTGGGCCGGGAATTTGTGAAGACCTGGAAGGCGAAGAATCCGAACGGCACGGTGATTTACCGCGACCTTGCCGCTGCAGCGCCAAAGGGGATCGACAGCGCGTGGATACAAGCGGTGTATACACCTGCGGCGTCGCGGACACCGGAACAGATTGAGACGCTGGCGCTGTCGGATGAACTGGTCGGGGAACTGGAGCAGGCGGACGAGTATGTGTTCGGCATCGCCATGCACAATTTCTCGATTCCTTCTGTGCTCAAACTCTGGATTGATCAGATTGCGCGGGTCGGACGGACTTTCTCCTACGGAGAATACGGGCCGAAGGGCTTGCTGGAAGGGAAGAAGGCCACTGTTCTGGCGGCGTCGGGCGGAGTGTACGCTGCGGACACGCCGCTTGCTGCCTACGATTTTGTTGAACCGTACTTCAAGACAGTACTGGGCTTTATGGGCGTCACCGATGTGACCTTTGTGAATGCGGGGGGCACGTCGAAGCTGAGGGATGCCAGTGTGAACCGGGAGGAATTCCTGCAGCCGTCACTGGAGAAAGTGCGCGAATTGGCGGCGTAAGAGGACGAAGCGAGGGTATGCCTCGTCTGGCGGTAGCCGGTGAGCGCCCCGCATGGATGACTTTATGCGGATTTTCCCTCTAGCGGTCGGCTGCGAAATCTCTGAACCGTGTACGCCGGCCGGTTCATCCGTGCTTGCAGGACAGGCGGTCACGAGATGGGCAGACGGTTTGCGGAACTGGCATTTACTCCCGCGGTGCAGGAGCAACAGAGGCGGCACGGCAGCCGGGGGTCTTACGAGCGGGTTGAACGCTCGAGCGACCTGGGTGACCGGCTGGGCGAGGACGAGCGGGAATTCGTCGAAGAGCGTGACGGCTTCTACATGGCGACGGTGACCGAGACGGGGTGGCCGTACGTGCAGTTTCGCGGCGGCTCGAAGGGGTTTGTGCATGTGCTGGATGAGCGAACGCTGGGGTTCGCTGATCTGCGCGGGAACAAGCAGTACATCAGCGTGGGCAATCTTCTCGAAGAGGATCGGGTGGCGCTGTTCTTCATGGATTACCGGAGGCAGAGCCG
>CAILBQ010000410.1 GCA_903832475.1 uncultured Acidobacteriota bacterium
CGAAGCGGTCGTGCTCAAGACGCTCGGCGCGACACGCGGGCGCATCATTCGCATCTTCAGCGTGGAGTTCAGCGTGCTCGGCCTGCTCGCCGGCACCGTCGGGGTTATCTTCGCCAACCTGCTGACCAGCATCCTGCTGGTAAAGCTCGAAATCCCGTGGCACTTCGAAGGCCCAGCCACGGCCGTTGCACTCATAGGGACAGCCATCCTCGCTACAGCGACCGGGTGGATCGCCAGCTACCGCATTCTCGGGCTGAGGCCCTTGGAAGTCCTACGCGAGGAGTAGACTTGCCCCACAGCACCGAGGCATCGAACGATGAACGCCAAGCCCTCAGGACATCTCATTGCCCTTTTGCGTGAGCCCGTCACCCTCTCCTCGCTCAATTTGCAAGACGGCGAACTCATCAGCACAGACACGCAAAAGCGCTATCCCATATCAGACTCGATCCCCATCCTGCTCGATGAGGCCGACCTAGGCAAGCAGAACCGTAAGCTGCAGAAGATGTACCAATGGATGTCTCCCGGATATGACATCAGCGACTGGCTGGGAAACCTCTACATGCGCGGAGCGCTGCGCGAAATGCGGCGTCAGTTCGCGCAGACACTTGCGCTGAAGCCCGGCGACCGATGCCTCTATACGTCCATCGGAACCGGTCTTGACCTACCCACCATCGCAGAAACTGTTCCCTTGAATCAAATTGAATTCGTCGGCCTCGATCTCACTCTGGGCATGCTCCGCCGATGCCAGAAGAAACTTCGCGGCCTCGAACAATCCTCCATGCTGGTCCAAGCAAACGCTGAGCGACTACCCTTCGCTGATCATGCCTTCGACGTTGTCTGCCATGTGGGCGGCATCAACCTTTTCGACCGCCCGGCCCTGGCAGTTCAGGAGATGGTTCGCGTGGGCCGGCCGGGTTCCTTGATCCTGATTGCCGATGAATCCAAGGACGTGATCCTCCACGACTATCAGCAGAAGAACCTCCTCACCCGCAGTGCCACCAAGGGAATGTCCGCAGACTTTAGTCCGATGGACTGGATTCCCGCCGGAGCAACGGGCGCTTCCTATGAAGAAGCTCTCCGAGGCAAAGCGTACTTCCTGTCCTTCCGTACGCCTGTCTCTGCTCCCACTTAGCGACTCTGCGTTGGTCCAAGTCGAATATGTTCTGGTCTCCGGTTGCTATCCTAAAAGTCTTCCTCTCCCTCAAACTTCGGCAGCACGTCGTTTTCTCGCGCGAACATCACATACAGCGTTGGCAACAGGAAGATTCCGATGATCAGGTTGGCCAGCAGGCCGCCCACAATCACAATGGCAAACGGCCTCTGTGAGTCTGACCCGATAGCGTGCGAAAAGGCCGCCGGCATCAGTCCCAGCGTGGCTACCAGCATGGTCATCATGATGGGGCGCAGTCTGAGCACAGCTCCCTCGACCGCCGCCTCGATAATGTGGCCCGATGTTGTCTCCTCCATGCCCTTGCGCCGCGCCCTGAGTTGATTGATGAACTCGATCATGATGACGCCGGTCTGTACCGACACTCCAAACAGTGCCAGAAATCCGACCGCCGAAGACACACTGAAGTTGGTGTGCGTCAGGAACAACGCCAGCGGCCCGCCAATCGACGCCATAATCACGCTGATCAGGATCAGCAATGCCCACTTGACCGAACGGAACATGGTGTAGAGGATCAGGAAAATGGCCAGGATGGTTATCGGCACCACCACCGCCATGCGCTTGTTTGCCCGCTTCTGGCTCTCGTATTCGCCGGCCCATTCCAGGTGATAGCCGGCCGGCAGCTTCACATTGTGGGTCACCCTGCTGATGGCCTCTTCCACGGTGGAACCGAGGTCGCGACCCTTCACGGAATACTTGATGGCGATGTAGCGCTGTCCTTGCTCGCGATAAATCTCTTCCGCTCCGTCATCGGCCGTGACCTTCGTCAATTGCGCCAGCGAAACCCGTTCGCCGGACGGAGCCAGCAGACGCACATTCTCGATGGCTTCCCGTGTGTCTCGATAGGGCTTTTGATAGCGCAGAGTTACATCGTAGCGAGCCTCACCCTGCTGCAATTGAGTCACGGCGTTTGCACCGACCGCGGTCTGAATCGCATCCTGAATGTCGGCAACGTTGATGCCCCAGCGCGCTGCAGCCGTGCGGTCGACGGAGAAGTTCAAATTCGGCTGCCCGATGATGCGAAAGATTCCCAGGTCCGCCACGCCCGGCACCGCGCTCATGGTGGTTTGAATCTTGTCAGCAATTGACTCAAGTTCATGAAGATCGTCGCCGTAGAGCTTCACCGCAAGCTCGCCCTTGACTCCCGAAACCGCCTCTTCCATGTTGTCCGAAATGGGCTGTGAGTAGTTCCAGAGCACTCCGGGAA
>CAILBQ010000411.1 GCA_903832475.1 uncultured Acidobacteriota bacterium
CCGCGATGTTGTTTTCCGCGTAGCAGCTCACGATGCAGGCATTGCAGCCCGTGCAGCTGTTCAGATCGATCGACATGCCCCAGGCATTGTCCTTGTACTCCCAGTTCGCAAACAGCGTGACATCTTTATGCGTGACCGGGTGCGACTCATCATCCGCATTCGCAAACCGCGGATTCGCCTTCCACTGATCCAGCGTGCCCGAGCGGATCACGCCGCGTTCGACCGCTTCGTTATTCTCGAGAGAGAAGTTGCCGTCTCCCTCGCCTCCCGCGATCTTCGAGCGATGGTCCTGGTAGTGGCTCTTGGTAATCGCCAGTCCCCACTTGCCATCCACCTTCTTTACCGAGCCCGTCGCAAAGAACGGAGCATCGCTGGTGCGAATCGCATACGCGTTGAATCCCGTACCCGAACCAACCCGCCCAGCCGCCTCGCGGCCATACCCTAGATACACCGTCGCCGAATTGTCCGGATGTCCCGGAGCCACGATCACTGGCGCCTTGACCTTGTTCGCGCCCACCGCGATCTCGACAATGTCGCCTTCTTCCAGCTTCAGCGATTCGAGCGTCGCGCCCGAAAGAATCGCCGCATTGTCCCAGCTCAAATTTGTAACCGGCTTGGGTAGCTCCTGCAGCCAGCCCACATTCGCATACCGGCCGTCATACACATTCGGATCGGGCCGGAAGATGATTTCGAAGGTGTCCTTGCTGCTCGGTGCAGGGACCGTACCGGCAACCGCCGCGCTCGTCGAACCTCCGCCCGTGTAAGCCGTCCCTTCAATCCATCCCGCATGCAGCGCCTTGCGCCAGCCACTTTCAAAGTCGCCCTTGATCGCAGACTTATGCGTCGTCCGCACCGCTTCATACGCCGAAGTCTCTGGCTCATCCAGCATCGACTGCACAAAATCATGCGCCGAATGCCCGCCATACAAAGGTTCGATCAGCGGCTGAACGATCGAAACCGTGCCATCATAAGCCCGCGCGTCCGACCACGATTCCAGATAATGTGTCGCCGGCACATGCCACGTCGCAATCGCACCCGTTTCGTCGACATGCGAACCCAGGTGAACGCTCACCTTGGCCTTGTTGATCGCCGCCGTAAACGCCAGATCGGCAGGCGCGTCATACGCAGGATTCGAATTCAGCATGATCAGCCAATCGACCTTGCCCGCATTCAAATCCGCAACCAGCCCCTTCAAATCGGCGACCTGGTCCGCGGCAATCGCTTCCGGCGCGGCGTTCGTGCTCACCGTCTTGCCCGTATTCCCCAGAGCCTGGTTGATGGCCATGGCATGCGCCGCAACTGAAGCATCCGTATACAGCCCGGGAATCACCACGCTCTTGCCGCCGCTTGCCTTCAAATCCTTGGCCAGCGCATTCAAAAACTTGGTCTGCTCCGCCGTCCAGCTGTACGAGCTCGACGCGCCACCAGCACCAACGGCACTTGCCAGCGCCGCCGCAAAGGCCGGCACCTCGCTCGCCCGCAGTCCCAGCCGATGCTCGGCCTTCATGCCCGTCGTCGTCGGAGAGCTCTCAATCGCATACATCCGGCTTAACCCGCTCGCCGGATTCTTTCGCTTCGCCGCGTAATCCCGCATCAGCTTGTGGAATCCCGGATACGCTGCGCCGGAAAGAAAATCCGCGTCCAGCGAAACAATCACATCTGCGTCCGCCAGGTTGAACTGCGGATTCACGCCCTTCGAAAACGCCGATCCCGCCAGCGCCGGGTCATACTGAATCAACTTCGCCTTGGGAAAATTCCCCTGCGCTTCCTTCCATTGCCGCGCCAGCGTCGGCGAAGTAATCGACGGCGTCAGGAAGTAAATCCCTTCGCCCCCATTCGCCTTGCCCTGATTCAGCCGCTCGCGATATGCCTGCAGGAACTCCGGCCACTCCGCGTTATCCCCGCGCAGCGTGGCATGCTGCGACCGGTCCGGATCATACAAATCCAGCAGCGATCCCTGCGCAAACACATCTGAAGACCCCGCGTTATACGTGTGATCCGGATTGCCGTCGACCTTGATGGGCCGGTACGCATCGCTCTTCACCAGCAGCGGCAAGCCGCCCGTCGGGAATGGATGCGCCGTGGCAAAATAATTCGACTTTCCCAGCACCAGATCTTCCGGCTGCATCACATACGGATAAATCGGCTCATCCGGCTGCTTGGTGCAGCCCGCCAGCCCCGCCAGCGCCATCGACGCCGACATCAACTTCAAAAATCCGCGCCGCGAAACCGGATCGACCCACTCCGCCGCCGCGTCAGGAAATTCCTTCGCCACCGCCGCCTCAAACTCCGGCGTCCCGGCCAGCTCATCGATCGACCGCCAGTATTTCTTGCCCTTCACGCCGTTCAACTTCGTCCGAACCTGCTCCAGCGTCATGCCCCCAGAGTTGTCATCATGAGCGGAGCGCAGCGTAGTCGAAGGGCCTGCGGTTGCACCTAGCTTTTCCATTCCGTTCGTTCCATCCATCGGCCCAATGCTCATCGGTGGCACACCTCGCAGCTCGAGAGCTCGTTGGCCCTGCGAATCTTGTAATGATCCATCAGGTAATACCCCAGTTCACGCTGGCTGGTGAACTTCGTATACGACACCTGCTCCGGCAGCCGCAGTTCCCCGGCTCCCACCGTTGACTCCGCATGAGGATTGGAATGCACGCCCTCTACCGACAACGGCTGGTTCGGGTCTTGTCCACCCATCATCAAGCCCGCAAAGCTCAGCGAAGCCACCTGCACTCCGCCCTTGCTCGGATCACTCGTCTGGCAGTCCACACTCTGCGCCGTCGGCTTGCCCGCTTTCTCGCCGCCCGCCGCGCACCACACCGGCTTCTCCTTCGAAGGAGCTTCCCACGCCATGTTGTAAATCTGACTCACCGGCCGCAAATTCTTCGCCGGGTCGCGATGACAGTTCAAACACCATTCCATCTGCAGCGTGTTCTGCTGGTACATCAGCGGCATCAGGTCCACTCGACCGTGACAGCTCGCACAGCCCAACCCCTTGTTCACATGAATCGAGTGATTAAAGTACACGTAGTCCGGCAGATCATGCACCTTGGTCCAAGTAATGGATTCGTTGGTCGCCCAGCTCGACCGTACCGGTTCCAGCAGCGCCGCATTCGTCCAAATCTGTGCATGGCAGTTGATGCACGTCTTGGTCGGCGGAATCCCCGCGTAGCTCGACTTCTCCACCGAGGTGTGGCAGTACTGGCACTGCAACCCCAGTCCCTGCACATGGTGCTTGTGGCTGAATGGCACCGGCTGGTCCGGTCTCTGTCCCTGTCGCGTCACCCACGGCGAGCGCTGCAGCGAATCCAGCGTCACCCCCAGGGCGATCACAATCAATCCCGTCAGGACCAGGCTCATGCGTGCCAGCGCGTTCGAGCTGCGGTCAAAAATCTGCGCCATGAATGCTTCCCTGCTTCCGGTTAATGCCTGGCTCGTCCCAAGTCCAATGACTCGGTGCGGAGGTCGGTGGGTCCTGCATCAGCCGGCGGCCCGGTCCTATGAACCGCAATCCTGGCCGGCTTTCCTGTGGGATGTACTAAACACGAATCGAGAGTCATGAATCTGAGCCACAGAATTCGTCGATCCAAAAATCCTGCTTTGAATTTTTGGCTATCCCGGTAGCGTCTAAGCCTGTTTTTTCGAGTGGTGCTAGAAGTGTCGAGCGTCCGGAGCATGAGGCCCGAAAGCCCCGATGGAAGTAACCCCGAAAAATCAATATAGCAGCCAATTGCCGTGACGCGCATCACTTCCTCCCACCCCATCGAAAAAAAACATGGCAAATTGATTCCCATAACAGGCTGAAAACAAAGAATCTTCCTGATTCGGGAATCGAACGTCAGGTATCAAACAGTCTTCTCCCTGCCCGTCTCAGAGCGTGGGAAGAACAGGCCCAATTTGGGACGCGTCAAGCCATAATTTGAAGCCCACCTCGTCCCCACTGCCCTTGCGGCGTGGCCCAATCAAAATCCCCGCGTATGCAGGTAAAAAACCACCACCGAAAACAGCAGGCAGTAAATTCCGAACAAATACCACTTGCCGCTCTCCAGCCAGGAACTCAGCCACTTCAGCGCCAGCAACCCCGCAAAGAACGAAAACACCATCCCCAGCAAACTCGACACGATCGACCCATGCAGGTCCAGCGGCACGCCCGCGACCTTCGCATCCCGCGCCGCATGCACCAGCCGCAGCGCTTCCACCCCCACCACCGCCGGCGTCAGCACCACCGCCATGGCAAAACTGAACCGCTCCGCCCGCTCCTTCTGCGCCCCCACCAGCATGGCCGCAGAAATTGTCGTCCCAGAACGGGAAAATCCCCGGAACGGCAGCGCCAGCCCCTGCACCGCCCCCATCCACCCCGCCTGCCGGAACGTCACCGTCCCCTCCACCCGCCCATGCAGCCAGTCCAGCGGTCGCGTAATCGGCTGCACCATCTGCCGCTTCTCGATGATCCCGGCAATCAAAATCAGCACCCCCGCCGCCGCCAGCGCCGGAGCAATCAAATCCAGCCGTCCAAAAAGGTTCTCAATCTCCGCCTTCTCCGCTCCCTTGAACAGCGTGTGCTCGATGATCTTCTTCAGCACCTCGCCAATCACGCCAGTCAGCAGCGTCGCCCAGATCACCAGCACCGCAAATCGTTTGAACGCCGTACTGGACGAAAAATACGCCTTCATCCAGACCTTCCAGAAATACACAATGACCGCAAACATGGTCCCCGTGTGCAGCATCACCAGCAGCAGCGTCATCTGCGGCGTCGATGGGTCCAGCCCCATCAGC
>CAILBQ010000412.1 GCA_903832475.1 uncultured Acidobacteriota bacterium
CCACTCTTTCCCTTTGCGGTTGCCAGTTCTACCAAACGCCGGCGCCGACGCCGGCCATCACGTCCACCGCACTTCCTGCCTCCTCGCCTGTCGTGCTCGCCCTGGAGAATCCGAACAACATCGGCAAGGCCGTGCAGTTTGGGGTCCAGCTGGGCGCCACCGCTTTCCTTGCTCGGAACACTACCTACGGCCCCGAGCTGGACGCCGCGGCCGACGCCCTGGTCGCCTTTGCGGCTAGCAACCCGGCCGGCGTCTCCCAGGCCGACATCGCGAATGTCCTGGCGAAGACCAAGGGGGTGAGCCAGGTAACCCAAAACGAGATCTCCGTGTACGCGATTTCGGGCCTGTCGATCTTCGAGACGAGTTTCAGCGTGAGCTTCCCCCAGCTGAAGCCGAACTACGCCATCTACGTCGACGCGATCGCGAACGGCCTCTACGGCGCCACGGGCAAGCCTCTCTCGGAGGTCCCGCTCCCAGCTATCCCCTGGCCGCCGCTCCCTGCCAATCCGTCGCCTACTCCGACGCCCGCCGCGTCGTCGACCCACTGATCGAAAACGCGCCCCGTGTTCCAGGTGATCCTAGGTTTCCTCAAGTCGCTATTCGGCGCCACCAAGGCGGTGAGCTCCGAATTGAAACAGCGCGACGCCGAGCAGAACACCCCGAGCCAGCAGTCCAACGCTGAGGCTAAGCAGATCCAGCAGGACAAGGCCAAGGCCGCCCAGGACATCGCCGATCCCGACCTCGACCAACTCCGGAAGGACGTAGCCGAATGAAACAGTGGCAATTCACCCGCGGCCTCATGCACGGGGTCATCACCGGCGGGATCCTGGGCGTTCTTTGCTTTCTCCTGGCGATGATGCTCGCGAGCTGCTGCACGGTCACCCAGAAGGCGGTCATCAGCCAGACGGCCAGCATGGATGGCAACGTCCCGGACTCCGGGATCCTGACCGAGACAACCGGTGGCTATGTGGTCACCGCCCACTTCCGCGACCGCTACAACGCATTGGTCGCTACCTACGGATCCTCGAAGACGGCCGACGGGGCCCCCATCTTCACGCCCGCCCTGCGAAAGGATGACGGATTCACGAAACTCTCGGGCGCAACATCGCAGGCCCTCTACGGCCAGCAGGTCTGGCTGATCACGAAGCAGGCGATGGAAACCATGGTGGTCCTCTCGGATCTCAAACGGCGGGGGTTCAAGCCATGATGCATCTTCTTGCCGAAGCCGATACGGGCGTCTCTATCGGTTCCTTCATCAATGCGGCAGGCCCCATCGCCTCCCTCTGCGTCAGCCTCGTGGTGCTCTTCAAAATGCAGGGAGGAAAGGACGGGGAGCGCCAGATCGAGCCCACGGCGATCGCCGCGATTCAGCATGAGCTGAAGACCCAGACTCACACGCTCAGCAAGCTCGATCGGGAGATGGGCGGGGTGACGAGCAGCGTCGACACGATCAAGAAGGAACTGGTCGAGATCCGCGTCAACCACCGCAACGACATCGAGGGTATGCACAGCCGGATCGGCGGCATCAGCCGCGAGCTCGCCGGCACGACAGCCAGGGTCGACGGCCTGGAGAAGCGAGAATCACCCCACGGAACATGACCCGCCGCGCTATCAGCCTCCGCACTGCGATCCTCACCGTCCTGGCCAATCTGCCGAGCGGATACCTGCTCCCCGACGATCTGCTGCGCACCGATGCGTCGCGCCTGGTCGCGCCGCGGCCGACCACCGCCGAACTCGACCAGCAGATCCGCGAGGCCGACATCAGCCGCCAGATCACTGGCGTGCCAAGCGACGAAGGCACCAAGTGGGGCCTTAGTGATGTCGGCCGCGCCTGGCTTGCCGAGCACCCATGACTCTCCCTACGCCGACGATGCTCGTATATCCGAAGACACGCTCCAGTCAGCAACCGCTTCGCGGATCGCGCCCGGCGTTGGGACCCACTCGCGCTTACGGCGCGCGTAACGACCAACCAATCCGCCGGCCGGTGTCCTCAGGACGCCGGCTGCTTTCCGCAGCTCTTACGGTTGCTGCGAGTTTCTCACCGGGTAAGGGATGCGACCGCCATGGGTCAAACCTGCCGGCCGGCGTTTCCAGTTCTAAGGAGTCGTGAACCATGGCTCAAAAACCTCGTTCGGACTCAACGCTGGATTCCCTGACGCCGGCGCAGAAGAAAATGCTGCGCGAATGGCTGGTGGACGAGAACACCTCCTACAAGGACGCCAAGGATCGGCTTTACCAGGACTTCAACATTCGCACCTCGGTCGGCGCTCTCTCTCGGTTCTATGCCACGCAGTGCTTTGCCTTGCGCTCATCGGAGGCCAAGGATTTTGCCGAGCAGGTGCTGTCGGACCTGACAGCGGACGGGACGCAGTTCGACGAGGCGACGATCGCTCTGATCAAGCAGAAGGCGTTCGAGCGGGCTTACGCCAGGGACGGCAACCTGGAGGACCTGGCTATACTGGCGAAGATCATCGGGGACTCGGCCAAGCTGCAGCTCAAGAAGAAGGACCAGGCTCTCGCGGAGCGTCGGATCCAACTTCTGGAAAAGAAGGCCGAGCAGGCGGACAAGGCAAAGGAGATCGTGGGCAACAAGGATCTTTCGGAGCAAGAGCAGGCGCAGCAGATACGCAGTCTCTTCGGAATGGGCTGACCTCGATGGCCGATCGCAAAAAAGACGCCCTCGAAAAGCTGCGCGCCCAGGTCGAGGCGGCGCAGGCCGCCGCGCTCGCAGGCCCCGTCTGGGGCATGGACCTGGAGCAGCTCGCCGCGAAGGTGGCGACCCACAAGCTTGGATCCAGCCTGAGCGGCTGGGAGAACCCCTATCCGAAGAAGGATCCCCGGAGCCTGCTCCTGGAATACCAGTTCGCCGATTTTCATGACCGCAGCCGCTTCAAAGCCGGCCTCCAGGCCCGCCAGACCGGCAAGGACTTTACCG
>CAILBQ010000413.1 GCA_903832475.1 uncultured Acidobacteriota bacterium
TAGTTCTCGACGATCATGTCCGTCTTGATCACGCCGCTGACCACCTTGAAGAAGCTGATGCGCCCGGTGAACGGATCGCTCATCGTCTTGTACACAAAGATCGCCGCCGGCTCGTTGTCCGCTACCGGTCGCAGCACAATGCCTGTGTCAATATCGACTCCATTGCCGCGCCCATGACCCTGCACGGCCACCGGCCCATGATGGCTGCTGCCACCGTTACGCCCCCCGTTTCCACCTTCCTTCGCGGCCTCTGCGGAGCCATTCTCTCCATTGGCCGTGCCCGCCACGGTCAATTCTTTCTGTTCCATCTGCTGCGGGCCGCTGACCGCGATGGGCGCCCGCTCCGACGCCGCCGGCGCATACACCTTTAGAAAATCCAGCAGGTGATCCGTTGCCACGTTGGTCTCGCCGCTGGCAAACAGAACCGGGAATATCCGGTCCTCGCGAATCGCCTCATGCAGCGCCGTAATCAGGTGCTGCTCTGGAATCGTCCCTTGCTCGAAGAACTCCTCCAGCAGCTCGTCTTTGCCTTCCGCCACGAGCTCCACCAGCGCCTCATGCGCTGACCGCGCCATGGCCAGCATGCTGCTCGGCACCTCGCCGATGCGTCCTCTCCCGTCGCCATTTGGCTCGTAGAAAAACGCCTGCATGGTGATCAGGTCGACCACCCCATGAAAACCCTCCGGCCCGGTCACCGGCAGCTGCACCGGTACGCACGTCCGGCCCCAGCGCTCATGCAGATCCTCCATCAACGCCGACAATCCCTGCCCGCCGCCGGCCCGCGGAGAATCCATCTGGTTCAGCACCACCATGCGCGGCAGGTTGAACTCCTCTGCCCACTTCCACACGCGTTCCGTCACCGCTTCAACGCCGTTCTGCGCGTTCACCACAACCAGCGCCGCTTCCACCGGCAGCATGGCCGACCGTGCTTCGTGCGAAAACATGTGAAATCCCGGCGTGTCCACGAGATTCACCTTCACGCCCTGCCACTCGGCATACGCGACGCAGTTCTGCATCGTCGTTGCCCGCGCCACATCTTCTTCGTCATACGCGGTTACTGCGCTGCCGTCCTGAACCCTGCCTTGAACCGTGGTCATTTTCGCGGCATGCAGCAGCGCGGCAATCAACGTCGTTTTGCCACTGTGCGCATGCCCCACTACACCTACGTTGCGGATCTCACTTCCCTGGTACGTTCTCATGGATATCTCCTTAAAAGACGTGATGGTAAGACGGGATAGAAATAACGACGACGGATCTCCCGGCACGCGCGGATGGTCTTGCCGCGCCAGTCCAGGGAATTCGTGATAACGTCCGCTTGGGCGTTTGAGTTGACCCTCTCCGCAAGCCGGGTAACACCCCGGAAGGGTCCTGGACCGCTGAGCGCAGTCCTTCGACTTGTTCTGCCGTCCTCCGTCATGCGGACAACTCCGGCAGGCGCAAACGCGGAGCTTCGTGCCTCCGCATCGCGTCGTCTTTGAAGAAACCGAAGCCTATCACACCCGGCAAACCAACCTCAACGCTCTCTGTCACATCGTTGCAACAAATCACGCCATCGCGCAGACTCCGCCCCCGCCAAACCGCTGCGCTACCCTCAATGCATGAAACTCTTCGTCGTTCTTGCCATCCTTGCTCTGGTCGCGCTCTCGTTCCTGGCCGACTACAAGTGGAAGCAATGGATCGCCGCCCGCAAGCGCGAGCACGATGCCGAACCACGAAGTTGATCCGCACCCTCGATCGTCCCGCCAGACGCGGCGCAGTCGGCCGCCAGCCAAAAACTCGTCTCGCCTCATCCCTGGCAACCCGTTACATTCACCCCAAGGAAAACGTCCAAACGCTATGCTTCGCGCCTGCTTGTTTCGCACCGCTATCGCCGTCGCCGCTCTCGGCCTGATCTCTTCGGCTCACGCCCAATTCGGCGGATCAGCTTCCGCAACCACTCAGGTGCACGACCCCTCGGCTTTGGTCCCGCCTCCCGGCGCGCGTGTTGCCATCGTTGAATTCGAGGATCAGGAGTGCCCGCGCTGCGCAGCGGTCAACCCCAAACTCAAGGCCGCGGCGGCCCAGTACGGCATCCCCTGGGTGCGCCACGACTTTCCCTTGAAAATGCACGCCTGGAGCTTTGAGGCCGCCGTCGACGCTCGCTGGTTCGACCAGAAGTCCAAAAAGCTGGGAGACGAATACCGCGACGCCATCTTCGCCAACCAAGGCAGCTTCTACAACAATCCAGAATTGATGCGCAAATTTACCGTTTCCTTTGCGCAGAACCACGGCATACAGTTGCCCTTCGCTCTCGATCCGCAGGGCAAGCTGGCGGCCGAGGTCACGGCCGACTTCAATCTCGGAAACCGCGTAGGCATCGATCACACCCCCACTATTTGGATCGTGACCAGCCACAGCCGGGGAAGACCATACATCGAGGTCACTGACGTCGACCGCAATCTTTATCTGACCATCGATCAAGCTCTGGCGGACACGAAAGCGGCGAAATGAGCCTGCCGACGAGCAGTTTTACCCACGTCCCGTTACAATAAATACGAGGATTTTGTCCAAAGCTTATGATTCGCTTCCGCTCGACTCTGCACGGTATCTGCCCCATCGCTCTCGCGGCTGCTTTCAGTGTCGCTGCGATGCCCATACACGCCCAGTTCGGCGGACCGGCCTCCGCGCCTACCACGCAGGTGCATGACCCCGCCGCCCTCAAGCCGCCGCCAGGCGCCCGCGTGGCCATCATCGAATTCGAAGACATGGAGTGTCCCGACTGCGCCCGCGCCAATCCGCTCCTGCGCGAAGCCTCGACCAAGTACAACATCCCATGGGTGCGCCACGACTTCCCACTCTCTTTCCATGTCTGGAGCTTCCAGGCCGCGGTCAACGCCCGCTGGTTCGACACCAAGTCCAAGAAACTGGGCGATGAGTACCGCGACGCTGTCTTCGCCAACCAGCCCTCCATAACCACCCTGGACGCCCTGCGCACCTTCACCGAGAAATTTGCCGCCGACCACAAAATCAGCCTGCCCTTTGCCATGGATCCTCAAGGAACTCTCGCCGCCCAGGTGAAAGCCGACTTCGCCCTCGGCCAGAAGGTCGGCATCGAGCATACCCCCACCATCTGGGTCGCGACCGCCAACTCCAAGGGCGCACCCTTCGTCGAAGTCGTCGACCGCAGCAAGCTCTTCCAACTCATCGACCAGGCGCTCGCCGACACCCGCGCCAGCAAGTAGCTCACCTCATCCCGCGAATTTGGGCGCCCATCCTTGACGCCAGTGTGCCCCATCCATCCCGCGCATTTTGCGGGATGGATGGGATACCGCTACTTTTGCTGTTCTGGCTCTCGCTCCAGCCCTCTCCAAAAAACCTGAGCAGGTAATTCGTCCCGTCCCGCTGTTCCAGTCAGAAGCGTTCAACAACGCACTGGAGGCAGCCAATGATCTTCTATGGATGGGGAAGAAAGTCCGTACCGCTCACCAACGCCGGCACCGCGCTCTGCTCACACTGCGGCGACGCCCGCCCGTTCCAGATTTTCCTGAACTACACCTACATGCACCTCTACTGGATCTTCGGCGCCGTCCTGCGCCGCAAGTACATCGTGGCTTGCAGCACCTGCAGCCACGGATTCGTTCTGGAAAAAAAGCAAGCCAAAAACGCCGTTCCCGCCAACAGCGCGAACCCCGTCCCCTTCATGCAGCGCTGGGGCCTGGCCGTCTTCGCCGCCGGCATCGCCTTGGCCATCTGGTTGAAGTAGAAGACCGAAGCCGTTTCGAATGGAAATGGACCGGGCGAGACCTGCCAACAGGCTCAATCGCCCGTATGGATCTGCACCAGTTCCGGCTGCCCGGTCGCTTCGCCCGCGGCCGCCGCGCCCCCTGGCGACACCATCCGCGTCTGCGGAGCGCGCCAGTGATCGATGTAGCTGATCTGGTGCACGCAGCTCACGGTGCAGTTCGGCGAACAGGACTTCGCCGTCAGGAACTCACGCTTCACATCCTCGGTCGTGTACTCCGCCAGCGGAATCCCCGGATACCCCCTCTGCTGCGAGCAGTAATGCACCAGCCCGTCTTCGCAGATATACAGGTATCGAGAGCCCGCCCGGCAGCGCCAGTCATTCGGCTTGCCCTGCGCAATCGCTTCCTGGAAGGCGTTAAAGCGCGTATAGCTCCGCCGCTCCAGATCCCGCACTTCGAAATAGATCTTGGCTTCTTCCGGCCCCAGCGGTTTCAACTGCCCGTCGCCATCGTGAATGATCCCGATGGTGTTGCTGAACCCCAGCTCCAGCGCCCGCCGGCTCACCACCAGCGCGTCATTCGGATCGGCTATTCCGCCGCCCACCACCGAGTTGATATTCACGTGAAACTCGGCATACTCGGCCAGCATCTCCAGCTTCTTGTCCAGCACCTTCAGGCTCTTCTTCGAAACATCGTCAGGATTGATGTTGTCGATCGAGATCTGCATGTGGTCGAGCCCGGCGTCGTTCAACCGCTCGATGCGCTCCACATTTAGCAGGTAGCCATTGGTGATCATCCCCGCCATCGCGCCCACCTTGCGCATGCGCCGGATGACGCCGTCCAGTTCCGGATGGGTCAGCGGCTCCCCGCCCGAGATGGTGATGATGCTTGTCCCGAGGCGACCGAGATGGTCGATGCGCCGCTCCATCTCATCGAGCGGCACGGGCGGCGAAACCTTGTCATACTCATTGCAATACGCGCAGGACAAATTGCAGAACCGCGCCGGCACAATCTGCGCCATCACCGGATGGCTCGTCGCCGCCAGCGCCCGCCCCACCAGCGCCAGTTCGCGCACCTTCCGCAAAGCCGCCTTCGCCCGCCCCTGTACCGTCTTTCGCCGCGGAGTTCCCATCCCTACCATTCAACCACATCCCGATAGAATCACGAAAAACCGCCCCCGCGAAGTTTCCGTGAACGATTCCCGCTCATGCGCGCTCTTTACTCGTAGCCATGCAATTTGTGCCAGCCATTCTCAACCTGCGTGAAACGGATCTGCCCGCCGCCGAGGCCGTCACCCCGAGCCTTGCCCATGCAGCGCTCGATCAGGCCGCTTTCATTCAGATGATCGAGCGGCACTCCCGATTCGTCTATCGCATCGCCTATTCCGTCGTCCGCAACCCGGCCGACGCCGGAGACATCACCCAGGAAACCTTCCTTCAGCTCCTTCGCCCCGCCGCCAGCGAACCTATCCGCGAAGAACGCAGCTACCTCGCCCGCATCGCCTGGCGGCTCGCCGTCCGTCGCAGAAAGCGCATCTCTCCCCAAGAGCTCCCGCCCGATTCCCCCAGTTTCCAAGCCAGCCCGGAATCCGACGCCATCGAAAACCAGACCCAGACCTGGCTGCATGCCCAAATTGACGCGCTTCCCGAAAAGCTGCGCCAGCCCCTGGCCCTGACCGCTCTCGGCGAACTCAGTTCTCCGGAAATCGCCGCCATCCTCGCCATCCCCGAGGGCACGGTCCGCCGCCGCATCCACACCGCCCGCCAGCTCCTGCGCAAGCAATGGGAGAAGCGGAAAGGAGTCCGCCCATGAACGACACGCACAAATCCCCAGAATTCGAAGAGCTCTACGACCGGGCCGTGTCGAGCTACGCCCCGCCCGAACCGCGTCCCGGCCTGGAACAGCGCATCCTCGCCCACCTTGAGGCCCACGCCGCTCCTCGCTCTTTCCTGCCGCCCCGGCCACGATTCACAAGACTGTGGCTCCTCTCCGGCCTGATCACCGCTTCGGTGTTGCTCGTCGTCATCCTTTTCTTGGGCAATCGCATGAAGTCGCCCTCCAATTCGAGGGAGTTCGGCTCGCTGTCGACACCCGTTCCCAGTTCGCCGTTCCCTGCGAATCGTACAAGTCGCCAGCCAGCGCTTCACCATCCCCGGCACCCCGCCCGCTCCCCGGCGGAACCGGTATCCAGCGGGCTTACCTCCCAGGAACGCATCCTTGCGGAATTCGTTGCCCGCCGCCCTTCCGATGTTGCGGCCATGGCCAGGATGCTGCCTGCGTCCAGCCAATCTCCATTCGAGAAACCGCTGCCGGGCGCCCCCGTTCAACCTGAAGCGCTCTCGATCAAACCCATCGAGATCAACCCCATCGACTCTTCAATCCAAGAACCCCCGGCTTTTAAAGGAGAATTATGATCATCCGTTCCCGTTACCTGCTCGTTCCTCTGCTCCTTGCGTCCTCCCTGGTGCATGCCCAGGCAACCAGTCCTCTCTCTCCGCTGACCTCCCCAAATCCGTCCGAACAGGAGTCTTTCCTCGTCACGCTCACCCTCAAGACCTCGGATCACGACAAGCCAATCTCCGACCAGAAGTTCACCGTCGCGGTTCTGACCAAGGCGGGCAACAGCAATGTCCGCGAAGGGGATAGGATCCCGATTGTTACTGGAACGTACGGTGGAGATCCCAAGACGGCAAGCCAGTCAAGCCAGGTGCAATACATCGACCTCGGCACCCACATCGACGTGAACAACGCCAAACGAATCAATGGCCTCGTAGCGGTAGACATCAAGGTCGAAATGAGCGGAGTGGCCCCCGAGTCATCGGGAAAGGATGATCCCATCATCCGCCAGCACGCCTACTCCATCAGCCCTGCGGTTCCCCTGGGGAAGCAGATCACCGTTTATTCCTCAACCGACTCCGTAACCGGTCATAAGGCAGAGATCCAGATCCTCGTTCAACCCATCCCCGCCGCCTAAGCCCACACAACAAAGCGGGACGCCGCTCGGGCGTCCCGCCAGCTTGCTGAAAAAATCGCTTCCGAACGTCCTGTAACAGGGCACGACTTCCAGTTGTGCCAATAAAGCCAATGGAATGAATGGGCTTTAGCCCCTGCCAACTTCGTGGAAGCCTCGAAACGCGGCAAAAGGGCCCTTTTCCGCAGCCTCAGCGGGACACCCTTAGGCGCCCCGCTTTGTTGTGCAACTATCGATTGTCTTAGTTCTTGATATGCTTCCCGGTCACCTGCAGCAGCACCAGCTGCTTGGTCCGGTCGCGCAGGATGGTCACCTGCACCGGCCTTCCCTCGCTGGCCCTGAGCAGCCGTTCCCAGTCGCTCGACGTCACCACGCCCTCGCCGCCAATCTCCAGCACCACGTCATGCGCTTTCAACCCCGCCGCATCGGCCGCGCTCTTACGCGCCACGCTCTTGATCATCACGCCGCCCGTCAGTCCCAGAAAATCCGCCGTCTGCGGAGCCAGCGGCTCAACCAGCGCGCCCACGTGCAGCGAACTCCCCATCCACAGGTGAAATCCTCCCGAAGACGGCACATCGCCCGACCCGGTCAGAAATCCCAAGCCCGGAGCTGACGAATTTCCCGCCGTGTCCAGCTGCTGCCGCGCCTCTTCCTGCATCTTGTACCGGTCGGCCATCTGCACCGTCACGTTCTGCAAGACTCCATCGCGGCTCACCACCAGCTGCA
>CAILBQ010000414.1 GCA_903832475.1 uncultured Acidobacteriota bacterium
GCCTCTTTGTCTCGAAATGCCGAGGCGAAGAGTACTACGAAAAGGGCGAACATAAGCGTCATGAAATCCGCGAAAGAAACAAGCCAGCGGTCGGAATGCGCGTTCTCTTCTGGAACTCTGCGCCTCCTCACTTGATTAAACCGTATTCCTCCAGCACAGCTGGATCGGGCGTGACTCTTGTCGGGGTTCGAGATAGATATACGGATAGTTTCGTCTCAAGGCTCCGGGGGCTCTTCCTCTCAACAATGGCGAGTACACCGTCGAGGATCAACTCGCGAAGTACCTGCTTCCTTCGCATAAATATCTTGATCCTTCCAGCACACGGCAGGAATAGAATGTTTGCCGATCCGACACCATAGATGGTGGCAACAAACGCAACGGCTATTCCCTTCCCTACCGCACTGATGTTTTCGAGCCTCTGCATGACTTGAATGAGGCCAATGACAGCACCTAGAATTCCTATTGTTGGTGCAAAGCCTCCGGCAGCATCGAATACTCTTGGTATCTGTTCTTCTTCGTCGGCTTCTCTGTCCATCTCCAGCTCCATCAACTTACGTAACTCGTCGGCCGGGGTTCCGTCTATTGCAAGTGTCAGGCTCTTTCTAAAGAAAGAGTCCTGGATCAGTTCTAGTTCTCCGTCTAGCGAGATGAGGCCTTGCCGGCGAGCCCTGGCTGCAAAGCGACTTAGATCCGCAATCAGTTGGGGGGCCGGATCGCGAACCCCCATAAACACACCCTTCAATTGCCCAGCTGCTTGACTCAAGACTGAAAAGGGGAACTGTACCATCACCGCTCCAAGCGTTCCACCAAACACAATGAGTGCGGCGGTGGGCTGGAGCATCTGCCCTACTTGACCGCCATCGAGGTAAAGACCAATCGCTATTCCGATCACCGCGATTGCGATTCCGCCGATCGTACCTCGATTCACCTTTGGCCTACTCTCGTAAGAACATTCACCATGACATCCCCCAATGTTATTGATTCAGACCAGCTCGAACTTTTCCCGCTTCGCTTAGTCTTCTTTCTTCGATCGAGCGAACAGACACACCGGCCATCGCAGTCTGTATGCTCGCGCCAGCACAACATGACGGGCCCGGCACGATTGGCTGACTGATCATAGTGATAGTCACCGGATCAGCTCCGTCCAGCGGTCAACTCATCACAACCGGTTGCTAGTGCCAACGATGCGGGGGAACATCGATGGCCTTCTGCCGTCTCCTGTATCCATATCAAAGCCACATGCGAATCTATCGTGTACCAAGACAGACCTGCTTTGGATGGAAGCTTTTCAATCCCAGAACGTTGACGAAATCCTCCGTCATCAAGCGGACTGGGAAAAGGTGCTGCTCTCATACACCGAATCAGAGCCTGATGCATAGCCGGCATTTACAGCCTCGGAGGATGCTGCCGCGCTCGCCTGGGGCGTTTCAGGATTAGAGCTATCGAGCTGTTGCCAGGAAGTCCTGACATGGAGGATCATGTCGATCGTCGATTCAAGCACCTTCGCGTTTCTTGTCATTGAAGCTTCCATTATCTTGGCTCGGAGATAAGAATAAAACCTGGAAAGCGCGCTTGCCGATTCTCCGCCAGCTTTCAAATCAACCCAGCTTTCTAGTTGACCCAACACCAGTAACGCGTGGTTTGTCTCCTTGCAGCGGGCCTCAATATCGCCGATGTGAATGGCC
>CAILBQ010000415.1 GCA_903832475.1 uncultured Acidobacteriota bacterium
GAAACATGTTGGTAGTTGAACCACAAAACGAAGAGAAGGTACGGGCTGAGATCGCGGCGCAACTGTCGGCGATTTGGGCGCGGGCCATCGAACGTCCGGAAGTCGACGTGCACAGCGATTTCTACTTCCATGGGGGCAATCATTTCCTCGCGCCGGTCATGATCCGCAGCATCAATGAGGAAATGGGGCTGGACCTTACGGTTCGCGATCTGGAACTGGCTCGCACTATTGCAAAGCTCACCGACCATATCTTCTTTGAGCAAACCCGCATCGACCGGTCGACGGTGGTCCCGCTGCGCAACGTGCATGGATCTCGTCCGCCCTTGTTCATCGTTCATGGCGTCGGAGGGAATGTGCTTGGCTTCTATGCGTTGGCCCGGCACATGGACCGGGATCAGCCGGTCTATGGAATTCAAGCGCAGGCGCTTCTTCCCGATCGAGAAGCCGTTTTGGGGTTGGAGCAGATGGCCGCGCAATACGTTGCGGACATCCTGCAAGCTTGTCCGACGGGTCCATACCACTTGCTCGGATTTTCGTTTGGCGGCCTTGTGGCTTACGAAATCGCGCAGCAGCTGCATGCTCAGGGAGCTGAAGTTGGGCTGCTGGCGATGCTCGACACCCGGCAGCCTGAGCTGATGCGCGGAGTTCCGGTCAAAGGCCATCGACTGCAGCAGATTGCCTACCGATTTCGCCTTTTGTATCTGCGGACCCATCGTCGCAATGGACGTTTGCGCTATCTCTGGCGGCGATTGCGGGAGCGTGTCCAGCGCGTCAAGTACATGTACGCGGCCAGCAAGGGCCAAGGCAAGGTGGCCAGCTCCGTGAGGAATGTGCGGGAGATCAACTACGTCGCCGGAGTGTCGTATTCGGTGGCGCCGTACACGGGCCGGGTGACGTTGTTCCGCGCCGAACCTGATCCGCTCGAAGTGCCGCTGCCCGAAGATCTCAGCTGGGGCCAGTTTGCCGCCGGCGGGGTAGCGATCAAGCATCTGCCAGGGGATCACGGCCAGATTCTGATTGATCCAGGTTTGAGTGTATTAGCCGCCGAACTGAGCGCGGCCCTTGAGGAATCCAATACAGACGCAGGTACGTCCAAGGCGGCTGCACCTGGACGAATCAGCCTGGAGATTTAACCAGCGGCATATCAGCAGTTGCGTGAGAGGTAGAGGAGAAACTTGTCGGTATCTTCCAAGTCGTCACGATTCCTTCGCATGAGCCCCTCCCCTGAGGCCAGGGCGCGGCTGTTCTGCTTTCCTTTTGCGGGCGGGTCGGCGGCTGTTTTTGCTGGATGGGGCGAAGGATTAAAGCCCAACGTCGAGGTCTGGGCGGCGCAACCGCGAGGACGGGGATCCCGATTTCGGGAGTCACTGCAGCGCTCGGTGCGAGAGATGGTCGAGGACTACATGGTCGTCCTGCGCGATCTGCACGATCTTCCATATGCCTTCTACGGCCACAGCCTGGGCGGGTTGCTCGCATTTGAACTTGCCCGGCAATTGCATCATGAAGGGCTGGCGCTGCCGCAGCATCTCTTCATTGGAGCCAGTGCGCCGCCGGTGCTTGGCCTGCTGCATCCCCAGATCCATCACCTGCCGGACGAGACCTTCGTTGCGGCTGTGCAGGAGCGATATTCGGGCATCCCGGAAGCCGTGTTGAGCGAACCGGAATTGATGGAGTTGTTTCTGCCGGCACTGAAAGCCGATTTCGCCGCCCATGAGACCTTCGACCGCAGCCGCGTCACGCGCGTTGCATGCCCAATTACAGCTTTTGCGGGCTGCGACGACCCGGTCATTCAGCCCGCCATGATGGAGGAATGGAGTCGCCATACTGATGCTCCTTTCCGGTTGAATGCCATCGCCGGCGATCACTTCTTCCTCAACAAGAGCCGCGACGTTGTACTGGCGACGATCCGATTCACGATGCAAACCAAGGCAGCCCTTCGCGAGCGGGTTTTCACCCAGCAGACTTGCTCCTGAAGGCCGGTTGCAGCTCTCGGTACCAAGGGGCTATTTCGAGCTGTGAGCCGTGCCTTTGTCGAGGATGGGCTCCGCAATGAGTGGGACGGTTCTTCCCGGTTTCGCGTCCAGGTCGAAGACCACCAGCTCGTTGGCGCCCTTCTTCAAGAAGGGAGCAGGGAGGTAGAGGGTGCCCTGCGGTTCAACGTTCCAGAATCTACCCAGAGGCCGTCCGTTGATCCAAACCTCTCCTTTGGTAAGCGCACGCGTATCGACGAAGACATCCGCGGGTTCAGCTACTTCAAAGTTAGCTCCGTAGAAGCAGCTCCCTGTGCAGTCGTTCGATGGAAAGCTCAAGGAGCCGACATTCTCCATGGGCAAGGGAAATATCTGCCACCCCTTCAGCTCCCTTTCGCCGAGCATGACCTTGCTGGTGATGCCGGCGCGTTCCGAAGCGAGCTGATGGCCGAAATTGACGCGACCGGTGTTCTCGACGAGGATGTCGAGACGCGTCTTTGCCTTTGCGTCTATATTC
>CAILBQ010000416.1 GCA_903832475.1 uncultured Acidobacteriota bacterium
GGGCAAGACGAAAAGATGGTGGATTGCGGGGTGCGCTCTTGCCGCTTATAGTTGCCTGCTGATTCGAGTTGTTGTCTTCAAGGCCATACCTATCCTCTATTTAGGACATTTGAGGCTCAAGTTCAGCCGCACCCGCACAGGTCTCAGCAACTTGATTCCATTCAAGTCCATTTGGCCCTTATTGAACGGCCAGCCGAATTTTCTGATCGCCATGGTAAATCTGTTCGGGAACATCATTCCGTTCATGCCAGTAGGCTTTCTTGCGCCGTTCGTGTACCGACGGATGCGCTGGCAAACATCGCTCATCCTCGCGATTGCCACCGGCCTGACGATGGAGATTATGGAATTCGTGTTCCGAGTCGGCATCTTTGATGTTGACGACATCCTGCTGAACGCGTCCGGCGTCATGCTGGGATATTCGGTGTTCGCCATGTTGAACAGACGAAGCGACGTCCTTTGCGGTTTACCCGAGAGTTAGCCGCGTTTATCCACTGCGACTGGGTGCGGAACACGAGCGCTACTGGTGTCGTTGTTCCCTGCCATGACGGGCCGGATGGTAAACGACTCGGACCTGGCTTGCTGAAAAAGCTTAGACGAAGGCCTGATGGCTGGGTTTGCGGAGGACCCAGGTGGTCATGCAGCGGTGGGATTGGACGATGGTGGTTTTGAGGGGATCGGCGAGGGCGGCGTTCATTTGCGCGGTGAGGGTGAGGAGCATGGGCTCGTCGACGAGGAACCATTCGGAGCCGTCGCCGGTGCGGTAGATGTCTTCGCGGACTTGGGGGAAGTCCATGCCGATGCGGGAGCCGAGACGGGTAAAGAGCAGGCCGCCGGGTTGGACGACGCGCCATAACTCGGCCAGCATGGCGAGGAAGTGGGCGCGGTCGTGGGCAAAGTGCAGGACCGAGTTGCACAGGACGACGTCGGCGAAGTTGTCGGGGTAGGGCAGGTGGTCGAGATGGCCGACCTGGAAGTTTTCCGGCGGCAGAGCGGGCTGGAGGGTCGCGGCGAGATGTCGCGTGTGGGCGACGGCGTCGGGGTGGGCGTCGATGGCGAAGATCTCCGTGCCCGCGCGGAGCAGGTAGACGAGGTTGCGTCCGTAACCGCAGCCGGCGTCGAGGGTGCGCATGCCGGGGGCGATGTTGCCGCGCAGGATCTGGTCGAAGACGTAGATGTCGATCTGGCCGAATTGTTCCTGGAGGGTGAGCGGCGGCATTCGTTTTCCTTCTCTGGGTGGTGGGGCAGGCGTATCCAGAGTATCGGAAAGGGTGTGCTGGAATGACGAATCGTACGGATTGGGATACGGGCGGCGGCGCAGACTACGAAGCGATAACCGATTCGACTTCTACGGCGCTGCTTTCGATGGGATTGCTATCGCCAGGTGCGCTTTCGACCGCATTTTTTTCTTCTGGGTCGCCTTCTTCGAGAGCGTGGCGGCGACGATCTTCCTTGCGGCGGCGCTCGTGCCGGGGGCGTTCCTGGTGAGGAGTGATGATGGGTGAGCGGCGATCGCCGCCATTTGGGCGACTCTCCGGGCGGCTGTCCGTGGCGGCAGCAGGAGAACTGGAGGTGAGCAGCTTGTTCAGGACCGGAATGTGATGGCGCTGCAGTTCGACGAAATCGACTCCGTCGGCAAGCAGGACGAAGTCGGCGTTGTCGGCGCGGCTGATGTAGCCCTTGCGCTGCAGGTACCAGAGGGTGAATTCAAGATAATCGCGGGGAAAGCCCATGCGATTTTCGATCTCGAAGAGAGACACGGCGGGGTGGTCGGGGTCCTTGCGGCGGCGCATGTAGAGCAGGGCGAGGACGGCCAGGCGGCGATTGAGTTCGCCATCGAGCGAATCCATGAAGTCGACCGATTCCGACATGGGCGGAGGCTGCTCCATGCCTTGCTCGCAGGCCTTGTCGTAGGCGGCGCGGCGGGCCGGGTCGGAAAGCACTTCGTAAGCCCTCTGGAGCTGAATGAAGCGGTCGGAGTCGCCAGTCTCGGGATTGTCCGGGTGCAGACGCACGGCCAGGAAGCGATAGACGCGATGGATGGTTTCGGTCTCAGCGTTAGGGCTGATCTGAAGGAACTCGTAATGGTTCGGAAGGTTCAATCGGTCTCCCAGAAGCATGCCATGTTCAGCCGCGGCCGATGAGTCACTCAAACGGTGCACAACGATCATGGCTGAATTCTATGAACGTAACAGGCGCCTGGGGATGCGTCTCTGGCACAAATTGGGGATGCCGGTTCAGCTTTGGTACTTCGAGCGCAAGTGACCGGAATGGGAAGGGCGCAGGTCTTCCGGCGAGCGGTGCTGGGAGGGCTTAGCTGTCTTTGCGGTAGAGCATGTCGCGGATGGCGGCACGGCGGGCTTCGTTGGCCTCGCTGCGGGACTTGCCTTCGAAGGCGTCAACGGGCTTGGCGGCGGAGGCTTCGGTTGCTTCGGGGGCACTGCATTCGGGGCAGCGGTTGGCGAAACCGGGCTTATCGGGCTTCAGCTCAAACTCTTCCGAACAGATGGCACAGATTCTGATAGGAAAAGGCATACAGGTTCATTTTAAGGCAAACGGATGGGAGGGTGAAGAAGTGGTACGTGACAAGTGCTACGTGAAAGGGAAAAGCACACGCTGCCAAGCTGTTCATTCTTTCTTCTGCACTCTTCACGTCTTCATCACTTACGACTTCTTCACCACTTGCCACTTCCCTGCGGTTGCGGGGTGGCGGGCTGAGCGGGTACGCTGGTGGCATGTACGAAGACTTTCACGTGAAGGATCTCTGGACCGGCGAGGATCTGCATTGCCGCTGGAAAGCCAACATCGTAGCCATTGCGACGCGCCATGCGGACGCGGTGGATGTGCGCTTTGACGTGAATGGGCGTCCCATGTGGATCGCGCTGCCCTGCCTGGCGTGGGTCGAGCAGAAGAA
>CAILBQ010000417.1 GCA_903832475.1 uncultured Acidobacteriota bacterium
AGCAACAGCTTCCGCCATCCGCCTAGCGCCAGCACCGCCAGCGCCAGGTATCCGACAATCCCGATCGCCGCCACCGGCACCGGCCCCAGCACCGCATACGGCGAATGGTTCACAATCCCGCAGTCCCACTTCTCATTGATGGAGCAGACCTCAGTTGCCGTCGAATAATGCACCCGCAGCGCCAACGTCGCCACCAAAGCCCCCGCCAGCCCCAGAATCATCACCACATAACGCATAGCGAAAATCCTATCAGCCCCACCAACTGACCGGAACGCCGCTGACTTGCTGTCGAAGAAGTCGCTGACCGGCTGACTCGCTGTTCTCTTTCAAGCGCCGCAGCTGCCGTTAGCTCGCCGCATTCGGTTTCACCAGCGTCAATAAGACGCTTGCCAGCACCAGCCCCGCCCCGCGAGCGTCCGTGCCGTGATCGTCTCTCCGCCCACAAAGTACCCCAGCGCCAGCGCCACCACCGGATTCACATAAGCGTGGCTCGCCACCCGGCTGGCTGGCATCTTCCCCAACAGGTACACAAACGCGGTGAACCCCACCAGCGACCCCGCTACGATCAGATACGCCAGCGCCCACGCGGCCTTCACCGGGATCGCAGGAAACGGATGCATCTCCCCCTTCGCCGCGGAAGCCGCCAGCAATACCGCCCCGCCAATCATCATCTGCGCCCCGGAAGTCAGCACCCGCGAATCCGGCAGCGCAACTGCCCAGCGGCCGCGCTTCACCCCGGTCAGCACAGCCCCCAGCGACCACGCCATCCCGGCAATCATCACCACTACGCAGGGCCACACTTGAACGAAATTCCCGCCCGTCCTCAACAGCATCACCGCCACGCCGGCAAATCCCACCACCACCGCCACCAGCGCTCGCGGATGGAACCGCTGCTGCCGCAGTACAAACACCTCAAGCCCCATCGTGAACAAGGGAATCATCGCTTCCAGCACGGAAGTGATCCCAGATGGCACATACTGCTCCGCCCAGAACAGCGCCCCATACGTCACGGCAAACATCAGCATCCCCAGCACCGCAAGGCTGCGCCACTCCCGCCCCGTCGGCGCCTTTACTCCAGTAAGCCGCGCATAGGCAAACAACACGACGCCCGCCGTGAAGAACCGCACTCCCGCGCAGAACCACGGCGGCACCAGCAAGACCGCGATCCGAATTCCCAGAAACGTCGATCCCCAAATGACATAAATCGCAAAAAAAGCCGCTATCACCGGCCAGTTCAGCCGCAGCCCGCCGTTCGCGACGCCATCCTGCGCGAGAGCCGTGGATTCAAGCACTGTCGCCTGTCCGGCCGCCCCGTCATCGTGAGCCAGTTGAGCTAGCCTGCTCTCATTCGACATATGGGATCCCTAGTGTCTAACCGTTGTTACGGCCCACACTGGTTATAACCATAAATCATCCTCCAAAACCTGTAAAATCGATTTGAGAGGTTAGGCATCATGCCGCCTGAAAATAAACTCCCGAGCAAGCCCTTCGAACTCATCGCCGGCCACCCCGCTCTGGATTTCGTCAATTCTCTCGATGACCGTTTCACCTCGCCACAGGAACGTCTCCGCAACTACGACGATCTTCTTCGATTCACGCACCAGTCGGGCCTTCTCACCGACCGCCAGGTTCGCAAACTGAAGCGGCTCACCACCCACCTCGATGCCGCCGAGGCCGATCCCCAGCCCCAGCCAGCCGCCGTTCTCCATAAGGCCATCCAGCTTCGCGAAGCCCTGGCCACCCTCACGTACGCATGGATTGACGATCCGGCAGCAACCTCTCCCGACTCCCTCACCTTCCTCGAAGACACCTTCAAGCAAGCCGCGCTCCATCGCCGTCTCAAGACCGAGAACGGTCAACTGCTCTGGTCCTGGAAAGGCCTCAGCCAGCAACTCGCCGCTCCCCTCTGGCTGCTTGCCCAGTCTGCCAACGACCTTCTCACTTCCGACGCGATCCTGCGTCTGCGCGCCTGCGACAGCAACACCTGCCGCTGGCTCTTCCTCGACACCAGCAAAAACCACACCCGCCGCTGGTGCGACATGAAAACATGCGGCAATCGAATGAAAGCCCGCCGTTTCCAGGCCCGCCAGTCACAAGAGTCCTGAATCTTCTGATTGACGGGCTTCCCCTCCGGCTGGTCCCTGTCCCCTGACCCCTTTCCTCACCACTCCGCTACCATACCTCCATGGTCGTCATTTTCTTTGGAGGCAGCTTCGACCCGCCTCACTGCGGTCATCTCGCCATTGCCGAAGCAGCTCAGCGCGCCCTTCAGGCAACGACGCACGACGAAGTCCGCGTCCTCTTCGCGCCCGTTGGCCGCCAGCCCCTCAAGCCGGGCGGCTCCTCCGCGACCTACCAACAGCGCCTCGCCATGACGCGCCTCGCCATCGCCGGCCATCCTGGCTTCGAAGTCTGTCTCGCTGACGCGCCTGACCCAGCCCACGACAAGCCGAACTACACCATCGACACCCTCTATCGTCTTCACAGCCAATATCCCGCAGACACGTGCTGGCACCTCCTTCTCGGCGCGGACTCCTTCCGCACCCTTCATCATTGGCATCGCGCCGCCGAAATCCCCTTCGCCGCATCGCTCATCGTGGCCGCTCGACCCGGGGAAAACCTCGCCGACTTGCCCTCCCTCCTGCCCGCTTCACTGACCATGACTCTTGTCGGGCCCAGTTACTACTGCATCCACGATCCGGCCGGCCGCCAGGCTGAATTCCTCCTCCTCCGCGATCTCCATTACGACATTAGCGCCACGCAGCTTCGCGATCAGATCCATGGCCTTTCCCCCACATCTCCGCACCTCCTTCCCCAGTCCGTCCTCG
The DNA here is from genome assembly GCA_903832475.1 of uncultured Acidobacteriota bacterium. Taxonomy (GTDB): domain Bacteria; phylum Acidobacteriota; class Terriglobia; order Terriglobales; family Acidobacteriaceae; genus Acidicapsa. The sequence continues at coordinate 2,829 of CAILBQ010000417.1, forward strand.
ACTTTATTCATCAGAACCACCTCTACATCTGACGATCTCCGCATCGCATTTCAGGCAATGGCTCACCCGCGCACTCATCAACGGAGACGCATCCACCATTGCCTTTTCCGATCTTCGCGAGAACGTAAGAAAGCAGAGTTACGCATCCCCTGCGCCCGCTGACTTCCTAACTAGCTACCTCTCTCAAAACTCAGCGAACACAAGCCCTCGCCATCACTTCACTTCCTGCTACCATGGTTCGTGCTCGCAAGAGCAACAGGAGAACCACCTACCCCATGCCCACTCCGGAAACCCGCCGTCAGCTCCTCACCGCCGTCGCCGCCTGCGACGATAAAAAGGGCGAAGACACCCGCATCCTCGAGCTCGACCCCGCCGACTCCGGCCTCGCCGATTTCTTCCTCATTACCTCCGCCACCAACGATCGCCAGGTTGTCGCCATCGCCGACGAAATCGAATTTCGACTGAAAAAGGATTACGGCCTCTACGCCTCCTCCGTTGAGGGCCGCCGTCAGGGCGAATGGATCCTCCTCGACTACGTCGACATCGTCATCCATGTCTTCCTCGCTGAGAAGCGCGCCTTCTACGATATCGAACGCCTCCGCAAGTCTGCCCGTCCGCTCACTGGACCTGAGATCGAAGCCGAGTTGAAAGCCGAGCTGGCCAAAAAGACGCTCGACGTCCGTAGCCACGCGCCGCAAAAAGGCGCTACGAAGAAATCTATTCCTACGCTTAAAAAGAAGGCTTCCATTCCTACGCGCAATACGGCATCATCCAAGAAATCCCCCACTCCAGTGACTCGAAAAAAATCCGCCAAAGGAGATTCCTCAGTGAGCCCTTCGCCAACCAAAAAGGCCGCTAAAAAGGCCCCTGCCAAGGCAGCCAAAAAAGCTGCCAAAGCCCCTCTGAAAGCCGCCGCAAAGAAAACCCCCGTCAAAGCAGCGAAAAAGGCTGCCAAGGCTCCCATTAAGACCGCTGCGAAAAAGGCGCCTATCAAGGCCGCTGTCAAAAAAGCAGCTCCTAAAAAAGCCGCTGTCAAGAAAGCAGCCCCGAAGAAGGTAGCCGCCAAGAAGTCGGCTCCCATCAAGGCCACCGTCCGCAAGGCAGCCAAGAAAAAGGTAGTAGCCCCTCCCACACCGCCCCCCGCACCCATGGAAGGCGCACTTGCTCCCACCGGCGACATCACCGGTCCCGATCATGGTGTCATCGGTCAGGGCGCCAAACCCCCCGTCATCAAGTAATCGCAGCACCCAGGCAAGCAAAAAGGGCGACTCCCTCGGGAGCCGCCCTTTTTGCATTGTCTTGCTTGTTTACTTTTCTACGAGCTTAGAAGTTGAAGCTGCCTTTGAACTGAATCAATCGCGGCGCCGCATCTCCACCCAGGAACGCGCCGAGGATTGATGTAGGCACGTTTGCTGATGTGTAGATAAGGCCGTTCGTAGCGCCATCATTCACGTCCGCCAGCGGAATCTGGAAGTTTGCGTGGTTGAATACGTTAAAGAACTGCGCAGCCACCTTGAACTTCGCATTTTCCCAGTGAGGAATTCCGAAACCCTTGGCAACATCCACATCCAGATCCGTGAACGAAGGTCCGTAAATCTGGTTGCGGTGCTGCTGTCCAAAGTCCGTAGAAGACGTGAAATGCGAAGCGAAGTCGCAGGGCGTCACTGTGTGCGAAGCCCCACCGCAATGATGGTTGAAGTTGTTGTCCACCTGCCTTGCCAGAGACCCATTGCCGTAGATGTTGTCGCCCGTGTTATCAAGTACGCTGAACGGATACCCCGAGTTGTGGAACACCGTTCCCGACAGCTCCCAATCTGCAAACAGCGTCTTGGGACCATGATGGTATGTTGGCGGATGAAGCGTATAGTTCGCACTGAAGTAGTGCTTCGTATCATAGTCAGCGTTGCCATAGTTTTGAGACAAATCGTAAGGGTTGATCTGTCCGTTGGGATTCACACCAAATGCATCGAAGCCGCCGTTCGAGATTTCGTCCAGCGCGTGTCCGTGCGCATAGTTGAACTGCGTCGTCAGCCACTTGGCCCGGCTCGTCACCGTCGCAATCAAGCCGTTGTAGTTCGAACTGGCTCCGCTGTAAAACTCGGTCACTGACCCGAATGACTTATTCGGCAGAGATGTAGGCAGGGTTGCGTTGGTTCCATATGGATTGTAGGCGTTGGGCAGCCGCGAAGCCGGTTCGTGATATCCATGATTGCCCACATAGGTGACAGAAGCCACGGTGTTTCTCGCCACCTGATGCTCCACGGCAAGGCTCCATTCCTCATACGAAGGCAGATACACCTTCCGCGTCGTGGCCACGATCGTCGGACGGCGGAAAATGCCCCCCGTGGCTTTCGAAATGCTCGAATAGCTGCCGCCGGTTGCATACGCTGAAAGGAAAGCATTGTTCGACTGCACTGACAGGTCATGTCCGCTTCCCGCCAGCGTAGGATCGAGCGGAGTAGCAAACCCGCCAGCACCCACGTACGCATCGCCCAGAACTGTGAAGCGGTTCACGTTCGGTGAGTTGGCAAGCAGGTTACCCATGATCTGCGCCGGGAAGTAATCGGCGAACATGCCGAAGCCACCGCGAATCGTCGTTTTGGAGGCCGGACCGCCAGGCTGAAAATCAAATCCCAGCCGCGGTTCATACGCTACATTCTGCTGGCTGAAAAAGGCGCGGTGTCTTCCCGACGCAAGCAGCGAGTTGTACGCCGTCGTGGGGTCCGTGCTCAACGAGTCAAAGTTGTTGGCGAAATTCGAAACGCAGTTCGTTTGGCAGGTCGGGTTCGCGTTGTGCTCCAGCCGCAGCCCTGCCGTCAACGTCAGATTCGAAACCGGCTTCCACTGGTCCTGCACATACGCGCCCATCACGTACAACGCCACCGGCTCGGACAAACGAAGCGGGAAGCGCTCTGCCCATTCGTCGGAGTAGCCTGCAGCAAAGTCGCCCTGATCCAGGATGATATTCTCGCCGCCGGCAAAAGCAATATTGTGTTCGCTCGACGTGTAGTCCGTGATGTCGTCGCGACGCATAGTGAAGCCAACCTTGATGTTGTGCTTGCCCCGTGTCCAGCTCAGGTCATCGTTAAACTGGTAGCCGGTCACGTTGCGGCCCTGAGGAAACGCGTAATCCACACCGCCTACCCAGGTACCGGCATTCCCCGTAACGTCCCACTCGCCGCCCGAGGCGTACCCTTCTGGAATCAACACGAACGGCACCGACGAAGCCAGCGTTGTTGCATTGGTGTTGGTGAAGATCGCCCGGTAGTAGCTGGAACCAAACAAAAACTGGTTGGTTACATTGGGTGAAAACGTGTGCGTTAAGCTCAACTGCCCTTCATAGGAGGGCTGCGGGCTGTATGCGGCAAAGAGCGAGTTCAGAAAGCTGGTCTGTGTCGGTTGCACGCCGTGATCCACCTTGAAGTGAACATAGGCGTGATCGTTCTGGCTCAGGTTGAAATCCATTCGGCCACTGACCAGCCATTCCTGCGCAAAGCTGGTGGTCTGCCCATTGAAAATCCACGTGTCCGGATCGTTCGGATCGACTGCGCCGCTCGAGTAACCCGGAGCGTTGTTGTAGAAGTTGAAAAGCGTCTGATACAGAGGTGCTTCCGAAGAGAGGCCGTTGTCCGCCAGGTTACCGTACGGTGCATACGTCGTTGACGCGCTTCCCGCCGGCCCTAAAATCGCTGCCTGATAGCCCGGGCTCGGGGCATAAACAGGCGCACGCTGCGGAATCAGCACTCGCAGGCCTTCCGTGTCGATAAAGCCAAAGATCTTGTCCTTCTTCAGAGGACCG
>CAILBQ010000418.1 GCA_903832475.1 uncultured Acidobacteriota bacterium
GGCAGAGGAGATTACCGAGGCGCGGATGGTGGAGGCGGCTCGGGATGTGAATGTGCTGGACTTCGTCGAGGGTCTGGCGAAGGGATTCGATGAGCCGGTGCTGGAACGCGGTTCTTCCCTGTCGACGGGGCAGAAACAGTTGATCAATTTTGCGCGGGCGCTGGCGTACGATCCGCGGATCTTGATTTTGGATGAGGCGACGTCGAGCGTGGACACGGAGACGGAGCAGAAAATCCGGCTGGCGCTGGAGAGGATGGTAGAGGGGCGGACTTCGGTGCTGATCGCGCACCGGCTGTCGACGGTGCAGCGGGCAGATGTGATCCTGGTGATGCACAAAGGCCAGTTGCGGGAGTTTGGCTCGCACCAGGAATTGCTGGGGCAGCGGGGGATTTACTGGAAGCTGTATCAGCTGCAGTACAAGGACCAGGAGCCGGGGGCGGCTTCGGCGCTAGGTGCAGGGCTGGGAGATGCGGAGGCGGCGGTGGTGGCGCCGACTTTGGCTTCCGGGCTGGCTGCGGAGCTGGCGGCGAGGGATTAGGCCGCGAAAGGGTTTCGGATGGTGACCGTGCCGATGGTTTGGCCGTCCTGCATGTCTTCGGAGTAGAGGGTGGTGCAGCCGGCTTCCGTGGCTGCCGCCAGCAGAAGCGAGTCGTAGATGCGATAGCCGTAGCGTTGGGCGATCTGTAAAGCTGCTTCATGACTACGAATGGTGATGGGCAAGACCGGTGCACATAGCTGGCGAACATTGGTCAGGGTGGACTGGATGTCCTCCCAGCTTCGAAGGTACTTTCTTCTGGCGACGTTTACGAATTCGTTCAGAACTTGCGTCGAGATCACTCCGCCCTCAATGAGCACTGCTTCAGCGATGAGAGAGCGAGGATCGTCTTCCGCGATCATGTACAAAATGACGGAGGTGTCCAGGAAAACATTAGCGGGCATTGGCTTCGTCGCGATCGAACTTGAAACCGGGAGGGATCGGGCGGCGAAGTGCACGCAGTCGCTCGATCGCTCGCTCGCGACTTTTATCCTTAGAAACTTCCAGTTTCCGTTCTCCGGCCACTGAAATTTCGATGGGGTCGCCCTCTTTTAGTTCCAATGCCTCCACAACGGCAGCAGGTAAGCGTACCGCCAAACTGTTTCCCCATTTTGCGACTTTCATATTTCCTCCTGGATATACGTATGAGTAAGTATATCTTTTGCCTCATTGTGGGGTCCAGCTTTCTAGCTGTGTAACGATAAGTCCATGCCTGAGAATGCGCCTGTCATCTATTTGTCGGCTGGGGAAGCCAGTGGGGAGGCTTACGGGGCGCTGCTGCTGACGGAGTTGAAGAACCGGTTTGCGAGCCAAGGCGCTGCGGCGCGGTTTGTGGGGATGGGTGGGGAGCGGATGGAGGCGCTGGGGTTGGAGCGCGTCGTCCGGTCGGAAGATGTCGCGGTGATGGGGATTACGGAGGTGATCCGGCATCTGCCGCGGATTTATGGAGAGTTTCGCAAGCTGAAGGCGGCGGTGAGGCAATACAGGCCCGATGTTGCGGTGTTGATCGATTTTCCAGATATCCATTTGAAGCTGGCGGAGGAGTTCAAGCGGCTGGGGATACCGGTGATCTTTTTTGTGAGCCCGCAGTTGTGGGCGTGGAAGAAGGGACGCATCCGGAAAGTTCAGAGGTTTGTGGATCGGATGCTGGTGATTTTTCCGTTCGAGGAGCCGTTTTACCGGGAGCGGGGGGTGGATGCGAAGTATGTGGGGCATCCGCTGGCGGATTTGCCGCAGCCGGTGGTTTCGCGGGAGGAGTTTGCCGCGGCGAATGGGCTGGATGCGGGGCAGATGTGGATTGGCCTCTTGCCGGGGAGCCGGGCGAAGGAAATCCGGCTCAATCTTCCAGAGATGCTGCGGGCGGCACGGTTGATCGCGGAAAGGCACGCCGGGGTGCAGTTTCTTTTGCCGATGGCGGCCACGTTGACCGAGGAGCAGGTGGGGGCGGTCAGGCGGATGGTCGCAGAGTTTGACCGGGCGGGGGAAGAGGCGGGAGTCGCATTGCGGCCGGCGGAAGAGGCGCAGGGGGTAAAGCCCCATGGTTCTGGTGAAGTAATTGGCACGACTGAAGTCGTGCCCTTCCACAAAGCTTTCGGAGCTGAGGCTGTGGCTGAAATCGTGCCGTTTCAAAAGGGTTCCGGAGTTGAGGCTGTGGCTGAAATCGTGCCCAGCTACGAAACTTCGCGGGGATGCACTGCGCCGGTGAGGTTGGTGCGGGATGCGCGGGCGGCTTTGTTTCATGCGCGGGGGTCAATTGTGGCGAGTGGGACGGCGACGGTGGAAGCGGCGCTCATGGGGAATCCGTTTGTGGTGGTGTACCGGGTTTCGCCAGTGACGTATGCGATTGCCAAGCGCGTGGTGACGGTGCCGCATGTGGCCATGGTGAACCTGGTTGCGGAAAGAAGGCTGGTTCCAGAACTGATTCAGGATGACTTTCGGGGGGAGTTGATCGTCCAAGAGCTAGAACCGCTGCTGCTGGACGGATTTGCGCGCGCGGAGATGATGGCCGGGCTGGCTGGGGTGGGAGAAAAGCTGCGTGCCGGGCGGGCTGCCGGGGAAACGGCGATTGGCGCAGTGGCGTCGGTTGTGCTGGAGATTTTAGGATTGAGCCAGGAGCGGTAACGGCGGGCTGCATCCAATCCCACATCTGGCCACGTGCGCGAGATATGGGGCACCCGGGGTTGATTTTTCTGCTTCGAAAGGGATTGGGGACATGAGGACGAGTTCATTGCAGAATCGAGTATGGCGTTACCCTTCCCTGCTGGCTGCGGCTGGCGTGCTTGCTTCCGTGTCGCTGGTTTCGCCCTGGGCGGCAGCGGGTCAATCGACGAGTGCTTCCAACCGGCTGGCCATTCAAGGGTATGTGATTGACGCGGAGCTGGACCCTGCCGCACATCACCTGTCGGCGAAGGCGGTAGTGACGTTTACCGCGCCGGAAAATGCGGACGTGGTGAGTTTCGGGTTTCATCCGGCGCTGAAGCTGACCAAGGTGACCGATGACGGCGGCAAGCTGTTGACGGGCGACCGGTCGGCGGACGGAGCGATTCGCATCACGCCGGTGACGCCGTTTTTGAAGGGTCAGCCGGTGCACTGGACGTTTCAGTACGAGGGAACGATCACGGGCAATGAGGACGGGCCTGAAGAGGGATTGAAGCTGGCCGCGATCCAGGAACCGGTGAGTTACCTGCTGTATCCGGGGCGGTGGTTCCCGATGACGGGGTACCTGACGAATCGGTTCACGGCGCAAATGCATATCAAGGTTCCGCAGGGGATCCGTGTGCTGGCGAGCGGCAGCGAAGGGTCGACGCCGACGACGCTGGCCAACGGGAAGCCGGGAGATCAGTTTAATTTCAACTGGAGCAAGCCGGGCTTTCCGGGGACGGTGATTGCGGGGCGATTTGTTCAGCCTGTGGCGGCGCATGGCGGGGCGAATCTACATATTTATTTAACGGTCTCGCACCAGGGAGCGGCATCGGACCTGGCGGAGACGGCGGCCAAGGAGTTCGATTACTTTACCGGGCAGTTTGGTGGGGCGGAGTCTTCGCGGCTGAACGTGGTGGAGTTGCCGGATGACACGCTGCCGGCGGTGTGGGCTCCGGAGCTGGCGGCGATTTCAGGGTCGCGAACCGGGGACAAGTCGGGGATCCGCCTGTTAGCGAATACGATTGCGCACCAGTGGTGGGGTTCAGAAGTGAGCCCAATGACGCTGAACGATGCGTGGATCACCAATGGGATGTCGCGGTATGGCGAATTGATGTACGTGGAAGAGGAAAACGGCCAGACGGCGATGAAGACGGCGATCCAGGATGTGTCGGCGGGCGCGCTGGCGTATGACACGACACCGCTGTCGAGCGCGGGCAGGCTGAGCGCGTTCTCGCCGCAGTTCCAGTCGATGACGCTGGAAAAGGGCGCGATGGTTTTTCACATGCTGCGCTGGGAAGTGGGCGACAAGAAGTTTGCGCAGATCCTGCAGGGAGCGCTGAGCCAGTACACCGACAAGGGGATTCGATCGAGCGATTTTGAGAAGGTGGCGGAGGCGCAGAGCCAGCAGCAACTCCTTCCTTTCTTTGCGCAGTGGGTGGATGGGACGGGAGCGCCGGTGTTTGTGAACAAATACGCGGTATACCGGCTGGGAAACAACAAGGGTTTCAGGACCATTGGTGAAGTGCAGCAGGATCTCGATCTTTTCCGCATGCCGGTCGAATTGAAGGTGGAAACGGACGGCAAGACGGAGACGAAGAAGATTGACGTGGTTGGGTCGGACTCGCAGTTTGTTGTGGACACGTTTGGACGGCCGCGACATATCTCGATCGATCCGGATAACTGGCTGCTGAAAGCGACTCCGGACTTACAGGTGCGGGTGCAGATTCTTAAGGGGCAGCAACTGGTCGCGCAGGGCGACCTGGCGGGTGCTTTGCAGGAATTCCAGAAAGCACTGGAAGCGAATTCGCAAAGTTCGCTGGCCAATTACCGGATTGGGGAGGTGCTGTTTTCGCAGCACAACTATCAGGCCAGTGCGAATGCGTACCGGGATTCGCTGCGCGGGGATGGTGATCCGCGGTGGACCGAGGTTTGGAGTCACATTCAGTTAGGCAAGATCTTCGATGTGACTGGGCAACGGGACCGCGCAGTGAACGAGTACCGCCAAGCGGTGCAGACAAACGACAACACGCAGGGCGCGGTGAATGAAGCGCGATTGTATCTGCAGAAGCCGTATGTGAAGCCGGAGAACGAGTAACGCTCCAATACAGCCCGGTCATTCGCGCTAAGGGGGTTGCGGAGGTATCCGCGACCCCTTTTGTGCGAGGGCGGGACGCTGGCGGAGGCGGGTTCAGGCGTTGTTCACGGTCCTTTCATGGCTTGCTCACGAGGCCTTAACCCAAAGACTTCTAGCGGCTTGGCGACGCGCAATGTCATTGCTACACGGCCTGCCGTGTGGGAAGATGGGTTCACCCCCGAGGACAGATTGGATTTCTTTGGTGCTTCGGCGTTCCTGTGTTTTGGGAATGGCTGCGCGGCCGGTTGTGGCTCGAAGACGGTGAGTGCGATCCGTTGTCAGAGAGAGAGCTTGCGTGAAGGTCGATTGGAGAAACATTCAAGATGTGCTGATGCGTAGCGCCGGGGCAGCCATGGTGGTGATGGTTTTGACGGTGTCGGGATGGGCGCAACAGTCCGCACCCGACCAACCAGTAACACCTTCTCTGGCTATGGTGCGGGGGATTGTCGATGATACGCAGAGATTGACGCTCATGGGAAATGTGCATCCGCTGGTGCAGGCGCGGTTCGACCGGGGGGCGGTGGAGGACTCTTTTGCGGTGGGTCATCTGCAGCTGATTCTGGGCCGGTCGGCGGAGCAGGAACGGGAGTTGCAGCAGTTTCTGGAAGAAGCGCATACGCCGGGGTCGCCGAGGTATCACGCCTGGTTGACGCCGGAGGAATTTGGCCGACGGTTTGGAGCGGCGGACTCGGATATTGCTGCTGTCACTTCGTGGCTGGAGTCGCATGGATTTCGGATGGAGAAGGTGCATCCGGGGCGGATTGCGGTGCAGTTTTCGGGGAACGCGGCGCAGGTGAGGGAGACGTTTCACACGGAGATTCACCGCTACGTGGCGGGCAGCGAAACGTTTTATGCCAATCAGCGCGATCCGCAGATTCCCGTGGCGCTGTCGTCGGTGGTGAAAGGAATTTCACCGATCAACAGCGTGCATCCGAAGCCGTTGATCCAGGTCGCCGGAAGGACCAGCTTTGACGTGAAGACGCATGAGGCGAGGCCGGCGTGGACGTATCCGACGAGCGGCGGGTACCTGCTGGAACTGACGCCTTCGGATTTTGCGGTGCAATACGACGTCGCTCCGGTATATGCGGCGGGCATCACGGGGACTGGGCAAAGCATTGGCATCGTGAGCGCATCGAATATCGACCTGAGCCTGGTACAGAACTATCAACACCTGTTTGGATTGGCCGCGAATCTGCCGGTGGTGGTGATCGATGGGGACGATCCGGGGGAGAACGATGCGGCGAGCGAGGCGTACCTGGACGTGGAGGTGAGCAGCTCAGTGGCTCCCGGAGCCCGGGTGGTGCTGTATACGTCGGCGGGTACGGTCGTTTCGGATGGGTTGTTTGACGCAGGCCTGCGAGCTGTCGGCGACAACGAAGTCAGCGTGATGAGCGTGAGTTATGCAAACTGTGAATCTTCGCTGGGAGCGTCGGGCAATGCCGGGTGGGCCGCGCTATGGGAAGAAGCGGCGGCGCAGGGGATCACGGTGTTTGTAGCGGCCGGGGATGGAGGTTCGGCAGGCTGCGATTTTTATGGAAGCGCGAGTTTTGCGCAGGATGGGCTGGCGGTCAATGGGCTGGGGTCGACGCCGTACAACGTGGCGGTCGGCGGCACAGATTTTTACTACAGCAACTATGCGGCGGGGGTCAGCGCGCTGGCTTCGCAGATTGAGGGCTACTGGAACCTGACATCGTCGTCGACGCCCAACACTTCGCTGCTGAAGGCGGCTCCGGAACAGGTTTGGAACAACGCGTTCGGGCTGAATGCAACGACTGGGGGCGTATACAGCACGGCAGATTCGACCATCTACGCGGGGAGCGGCGGAACGAGCAGCAGCGCCATCTATCCGAGTTCAGGGCCGGCAACGGGATATCCCAAACCGTCTTGGCAGGCAGGAACGGGGGTGCCGCTGGATGGCCGGAGGGATGTGCCGGATGTTTCGCTGTTCGCGGCCATCGGAAAGAATTATGTCTATTACCCGATCTGCGCCATTCCCGGCGATTGCGTGATTTCGTCTACGAATGGATCGGTGTTCCTGCAAAGCGTGGGTGGGACGTCGGCGTCGTCGCCAGCCATGGCGGGGATCCAGGCGCTGGTAAATCAGAGCACGGGCGCGAGGCAAGGACTGGCGAATACCGTGTACTACGCTATGGCCAGCAAGGCACTGCCGACCAAAGCTTTTCGGGATATCACGGTGGGCGGGAACGAGGTGCCCTGCGTCAAGGGTTCGGCCAATTGCGTGAGCTGGACGACCGGAGCGGCGAAAGGCTTTTCCGCCGAGAGCGGGTTTTTGGCGACGGCGGGGTATGACCGGGCTTCTGGGTTGGGAACGGTCGATGTGGCGAACCTGATCAAGAACTGGAAAGCAGTGACGTTCCGGCCGACGGCGACGACGCTTTCGGTTTCGCCGGCCAGCTTTGCGCATGGCGCGGCGACGTCGGTCAAGGCGACGGTTCGGCCGAGCACGGGAACGGGAACGCCGACGGGAGAAGTCGCGTTTCTCGATAACGATCTTGCGCCGTTTTCCGGGACGCTGGGGCTGGCGAATGTGACGGCCGGGTCGGCTGCCGAATCGCTGAGCGACTTGCCGGCAGGCACCTACCAGGTGATCGGAGAATATGGCGGCGACGGCACGTTTGCTGGGAGCAGTTCGGCGCCGGTGACGGTTACAGTGACGAAGGAGAACGACAAGCTGGCGACGGTGGGGTGGGTTTTGAATCCGTCGAACGGTGTGTTGTCTGCTCTGGCCTCCGGCGCGGAGGTGCTGTACGGGGCTGAGGTGATTCTGGATACGCAGCCGCAGGGAGTGAACGAAGGAGCCAAGGAGCCGGGGCAGTATTCGCCGGCGTCGGGGGCGGTGACGTTTGTCGACAAGTGGGGCGTGGGCAGTTCGCAGACAGGGATTGCGCCGCTGAACAGCGAGGGATTTGCGGAATGGAAGCCCGCGGCGTTGGCCGTGGGCAGTCACGTGATCAGCGTCAGCTACGGGGGAGACGCGAGCTATAACGCGTCCTTGGCGACGGCAGCGTCGCTGACGGTGGTTCGGGGACTCACGACGATGGCAATCAAGCCTGGGGAAATCAGCATTGCCGCGGGCAGCTCATTGACGGTGGATGTGGAAATGACATCGAGCCACCTTCCGCTGGCCGGAACGCTGCCGACGGGCGACGTGAGTGTGACGCTGGGCGGGCAGAAGCTGACGGTTCCGTGGAAGAGCTGGGGCGGGACGGGGAGTGCGACGGAAGAAGCCGTCGTGACATTCACGAGCGTGCCTGCGGGAGTCTGGCCGTTGTCGGCGAGCTATGCGGGCGACGGGAACTGGAATGGGAGTTCCGTATCCTATGGAACGATCAGCAGCGCGGCCAAGCTGCCGGCGCCGCAGGTGACGTTGACGGCCAGCAAGACGGCGCTTGGGCTCACCGACGTGGTGACCCTGGTGGGTACGGTAAAAGGCATCGCCGGCAAAGCTGTGCCAGGAGGAAATCTTTATTACAGCTGGGAGGGCGGGTCGGCTTACGAGGTTGGGACGTTGGTGAAAAATTCCGCGACTTCGTCGTCGTTTACGTTGAATTTGCCTGCGAACCAGCTGGCGAATGGAAGCAATTTGCTGGTGGCGACTTTCCCGGGAGATGCGAATTACTCGGCACAGTCTTCGCTGCCCGTGGTGTTGACGTTGAACGGTGGCGATTTTTCCTTGTTCACCACGACGCCGGAGGTCGCGGTGAAGATTGGCGGCTCGGGAGCGGGGAGCGTGACGATTTCGCCGCTGAATGGGTATAGCGGCGCGGTGACAGTGAGTTGTTCGGCGCCGGCGGGGATCAGCTGCACTCCGGCCTCTACGACGCCGACGGTGGGAGCCACTGTGACGGACGGGATCGTTTTCAAGGCGGCGGGCACGGTCAAGGCAGGGAAATAAGCGGCGGTGGTGACGGCGACGGGCGGCGGGAGCATTCATACGGCGCAGAGTCTGTTGATGACGGAGTGAGGCAGTGCGAGTGGGAACGGCTTCGATCTACGCTCTGGCTGTCTCTCACACGCAC
>CAILBQ010000419.1 GCA_903832475.1 uncultured Acidobacteriota bacterium
ACAACACGGGTTTCCGACACACGGAGAGGTGGCAGAGTGGTCGAATGTGCATGATTGGAAATCATGTGTATCCGCAAGGGTACCGAGGGTTCGAATCCCTCCCTCTCCGCCATTTTCCCCCTCTGAGGAGGAGAATCCCGAAGCTAGGTTGCCAGCTTGACGCGGCAACCTAAGCATGAATGTCCAATCTATGTTCGCTGTCAGCCGGTTTAAGAACCGGAACGGCGTGTTCTCGTTCCGCGTCGATGGCCAGCTCAACGGCGTTCGCATCCGGCGCAACTTCAAGAGCCAGGAGGAGGCTGCCGCCGAAAAAGCCGTCCTTGAACTCAAGGCGCTGCAACTGGCGTCGAGCCTAAGCGCCGTCACCACCAGCCTCGCGGAGGATCAAGTCCGCGAGGCCGAGGCCGTTTTCCGGCGGCTGGCTGGCGGCAATCGCACGCTGTCCTTTTGCGTCGATTACGCCCTGACCAACCATCGCACGCCTGAAAACCAGAAGGCGCTGGATGAGGCGGTCGCGGCCTACCTCGTGGTAAAAACGCGGGAGCATGAACAGAAGCTCATTTCGGCGTCCCAGCTCACCACGATCAACCGGCACATGAAGGCGCTGAAGAAGCATTTCCCCGGCATCACTGTCGCCAAGTTGAATGCGACACACTTGACGACGTATTTCCAGCGGGCCAACGGGTGCCTCAAGACCTACAACAACCGGCGGGGCCTCGTCTCGACCTTTCTCAAGTTCGCCGAGCAGCAGGAGTGGCTTGCGACCAATCCCATCAAGAAAGTCCCCTATTACCGCATTGCCCACCGTCGCGGCTCGGCCAAGACCCTCACGGCAGCGCAGGCGCAGGAGTTGATGACTTATGTCGAGAGCTTCGAGAACGGCCGCCTTGTGCCCTTCTTTGCCCTGTGCCTCTTCGCCGGCATCCGGCCATGCCTACGGACGGGCGAAATCCTCCGCCTCCTGCCGGGGCACGTGCGGCTCGATACGGGCGTGATCCTCATCGAGCCCGAGGTCTCCAAGGTCCATGAGAAACGCACGGTGGCGATTCAGCCCAACCTCGCGGCTTGGCTCCGGGCTTATCCGCCCGCGAAAAATCCGATCATCGTGCCGAACCTGCAAAAGCTCCGGGCTCGGATCGCGAAGCGTTTCGGGCTCACGCATGACGTGATGCGGCACACGTTCATTTCGATGCACGTCGCGAAATTCCGTTCACTCGGCGAGGCCGCACTCCAAGCGGGCAATTCCGAGGCCATCATCAAAAAGCACTACCTCGACCTGAAAAGTGCAGCCGAGGCCAAGCAGTTCTTCGGCATCCGGCCTAAACGAGCCGATAAGGCCGCACCAGCCACGGTCCCGGCTACCCTAACGCCGCCTGTTCTGGTGCTTTTCGCCGCAGCATGACCGATACCCAGTAACGTGCACCGAATGGCAGGAACACACGCCGCGCCGGCTTTAATGCCCCGCGGCGTGTTATTTTCAAAGAGATGAGCTAGGCTGGACCGATTCTCGCGTAACCGTTCTTTCCCCACCTTGGATTCGAAGCTGGATCGTGCCCGATAATCCAGACTTGGCGGTCTGGACTTGCGTAACGTAGCCACGTTACTTTTTAGGTGAGACACAGCACCCCTTACGTCAAAACGTAAGGCTTCAGAACCCGTAAATCCGACACATCGCATGTCGGGCGACCGGGCAAGTCCCGTGAAAAACGCCCATGCGGGCTGCGTCAC
>CAILBQ010000420.1 GCA_903832475.1 uncultured Acidobacteriota bacterium
ACCGAAAGAAATTTAAGAACAAAACAATGACGCTCTGTTGAATGAGCTAGCGGGTGTTGGACAGGTTCGTGGAGGGCACAGTGTTCTGGGCAGTGACGGGGTTGGTTTTGTCATTAAAGTAATTGCGATCCCAAAGGCTGCGGTAGAAGAGGCCAGTGAGTTCTGCGGCGCGCGGACCGAAGGTAGGACGACCGCCCTCGAGGAAAAATACCGTCACCAGCGAACCCTGGGGCGAATCGGAGTAAGAAGCAAACCAGCCGAAGCGGGTGCCTTTGTCGGAGCAGGTCCCGGTTTTGCCGAAGACGGGAAGTTCGTGGAAATTGACCCGGAGCGAGCGGGCGGTGCCGTATTCGACTGCGCCGGCCATGCCGTCCTGGAGGTCGGGAACGAACTTGCTGATTTCGAGGGTGCGCTTGATGCGGGGCTCGAATGCAGCGGCTTCTTCGGGAGTGGCGGGGTGCTGGAGATAGTAAAGTGTACCGCCGTTGGCGATGGCCGCGACGAAGGCGCCAAGCTGCAGCGGGGTCATGGAGACACCCTGGCCGAAGCTGCACATGCGGCCGACGCCGCCCTCGGAGGCGGGAAGCTCATGGTCGGGGTAGGTGCCGAGCTGCTCGCCGGGGATGTTGTATCCGGCCAACTCGCCGAGGCCGAACTGGGTGGCGTAATGGCGGACGCGCTCAAACCCGAGTTCCCTTCCCATTTCTTCAAAGTACAAATTGTTGGAGTGGGCCAGGGCGTCGGTCATGTTCATGCGGAAGCCCCCCAGGTTGACCGGGGTGTCGCGGGTGACCAGGCCCTCGGAAAGGGCGGCTAAGCCGACGGAAAGCTTGATGGTGGAGCAGGGCTCGGCGCCGGGCGAGAGGGCGAGCTTCTGATTCACCATGGCCAGGATGCGGCCATTGGCGGGGTTGATGACCACGGCGGTGCCGTTCATGTTGCCCAGGGCGTCAATTGCGGCTGCGCGGATGGTGGGGTCTTCCCCGGCCGTGACGTCACCTTCGCCCTGGCCGGTGACGAAGGAACTGGCGGTGAAGCGTTCGTAGAAATGATGGCGGCGGCCTGCAAGGGTTGCGCGCTGGATGGCGCCGTGGCGGGTGCGGAGGGCTTTGCCGGAAAGGTGGCCGGCCACGCGGGCGGTTGGGGAATGTTGTGCGACGCGCGCTCCGGAAGCGGCGACAGAACGTCCGGTGCCGGTAGCGGCGTGAGCGTGGGCGTGAGATTTCGAGGCCAAATGGGGAGCGGCGGTGCGGGTGTGGTGCACGTTGTGCGGCACGTTGGCGGCCCCCGCCACGCGAGGCAAAGGTAAGAAAGTCAAGGCAACGGTCACGGCAACGGAAAGCAGAAACTTCATGAAGGAGAGCTTCCTTGAATCTCAGTCTCGCTCCCGGGAGGCTTTCCGTGCTTGCCTTTCATTCCCGAAAACGGCTCAACAGGGTAGTGGTGGGACGTTCTGGCCAAGAAAATGTCGACCGGCTTGCCCAATGCACAGCGTCTGACCTCGCCAGGTCTGCACATTGTGCACATCTCCGTTGCGGTCCGAGCCGGTTACTAAAGTTATCGCTGAGTGCTTACTTGCACTGTACAGAGTACGATGCGGAAAAACAATGCAAATCTTCCTGGTTCTTGACGCTAATTCTGCAAATCGGAACTCAGATAAAGCGATTTCCGGCCCTAGAACTGGCCGCGACGCAAAAATGCTGGGACATCGAGATCGGGCTGCTCGGCCTCCGGCGCGCTTGAGAAAGCTGACGGCTCGGAGAGTTCTGCGAAACGCGGCGGTGGTGGGACGTCCGTGTGAGTTTCCTGGTCATGGGCGAAACGAACGGCAAATTCACGAGCCAAATCGGGATCGAGCCGGTATTCCTGCCGAGCGCCGGGGCGCTGCTCAGGAGCCGAGGACGTAACGCCGGAACGATATTCGGGCGCAATGTCGGGTGTCGCAACGGGGGCGGAAAAGGGCTCAGCCACGGTCGCGTGGGCCATAACGGGCCGGGGTTCAGGCTGCGTCTGAGGATCCAAGTGCTGAGCCCAGGTGGGAGATTCGAGTTCATCTTCTACCTCGCTCATGAAGCGGAGCGGGGCGGGATCGGCTTCTTTCATCCAGGTGTCGGGGGCGACGACGGGAACGGAGACAACCGGGACGGCTTCGACATCAAGCATGCGGGAGCGGCGGTCGGGGCTCTGGTCGCGAAAGCCGGTGGCGATCACGGTGATCTTAACGTCGTCTCCCATTTTTTCGTCGAGCACGGCGCCGAAGATGATGTTGGCGTCTTCATGAGCGGAGGTCTGGATGAGGGTGGACGCGGCGTTGACTTCAGAGAGCTTGAGGGAGCTGGAGCCGGTGATGTTGATGAGGATGCCGCGGGCTCCGTCGATGGCGCCTTCTTCGAGCAGCGGGGAGGCCATCGCCGCTTGCGCTGCTTCTACGGCGCGGTTTTCACCGGAACGGATAGCGGTGCCCATCACGGCGTGGCCCATGCCGGCCATGGTGGTTTTGACGTCGGCGAAGTCGCGGTTGATGATGCCGGGGATGGTGATGATGTCGGAGATGCCCTGGACGCCTTGGCGGAGAACGTCGTCGGCGATGCGGAAGGACTCGAAGAAGCCGGCATCTTTGGCGACAGCGAGGAGCTTTTCGTTGGGGATGACGATCATCGTGTCGACCGACTCGAGCAGCTCGGCCATGCCGCGCTCGGCCTGCTGAAGGCGGCGCTTGCCTTCGAAGGCGAAGGGACGGGTGACGACGGCGACGGTGAGGATACCCATCTCGGACGCGAGCGAGGCGATGACCGGAGCGGCGCCGGTACCGGTGCCTCCGCCGAGGCCGGCGGTGACGAAGACCATGTCTGCGCCCTCGAGCGCTTCGATGATCTTGTCGGAGTCTTCAAGGGCGGCGCGGCGGCCGACGTCGGGGTTGGCGCCTGCCCCGAGGCCGGCGGTGAGACGCACGCCGAGCTGGAGCTTGACCGGGGCTTGAGAGAGTTTCAGCGCCTGAACATCCGTGTTGGCGGTGATGAACTCGACGCCTTCGAGGCCCGCGGAAATCATGCGGTTGACGGCGTTGCCGCCGCCGCCGCCGACGCCGATGACCTTGATGCGCGCGCCGTGCGGAATTTCATCGTGGAATTGAATGCGAATGGGTTCTGCGTTGTTTCCTGATGCCGAGGTGTTCCCTGCCCCGTTTGCGTCTGGTTGCTCGTGAAAATCCATCTGTGCTGCCTCCGCCTGTATTTCCTTAAGGAGTTGCTGAATATCCTCGGTTCCGTTCATTCTCTGATGGAAACTTTCCTCAGGGGCTAAAGCCCTCCCGGCTTGATGGCTTTCTCGGCACGGCTGAAGCCGTGCCCTTCCACAAAACCATGCTGATTCAGTTTCGCCGCAGCCTTTGAAGTCATGCCGTTGAAAAGCTCTCGAAATCCGGAATCTTGATCGCTCTGCGCAACTCTATCTCTGAATACTACAAACTTGCTGCGAAGATGGCGCGCAGCTTTCCGCGCAGACTGTTGTTCTCTGCGGTACGTGTCTGCTGTTTTCTGTGGGAATAAAGCAGCATACCCACCAACGTTGCGTAGGAAGGGTGCGTCAGTTCGGTCGGCATGCGCGAGATTTGCACAGGCTGGCCGATGCGGGCGCGAACGTGGAGAGCGCTTTCGGTGACTTCGAGCAAGCCGGGGAGGATGGATGCGCCGCCGGTGAGCACGCATCCAGCGCCGAGTGCGCCGAGAACGCCGCCATCGCGCAGGCTGCGGCGAACCATGTCGAAGAGCTCTCGGGCGCGAGGCTCGAGAATTTCGGCGACCATGCGATGGCGGATCATAGTGGGATGCGGATTACGGATTTCGATTTCCTCGTCGAGCGGGATGGCGGTGACAACGGAGTGGCCGTATTTCAGCTTCAACTGCTCGGCCTGAGCGACGGGAATCTGCAGGACCACGGCGAGGTCGTTGGTGAAGTGCTGGCCGCCGAAAGGAATGCTGCCAGTGTGAGCAACGGCACCCTCGAAGAAAACGACGAGTTCGGTGGAGTGCGCGCCGATGTCGAGGACGCAGACGCCGAGTTCTCGCTCGTCTGCGGTCAGGGTAGCTTCAGCGGCTGCGATGGCTTCGAAAACGGTGTCGGTCACTTCCAAACCCGCCCGGTTGGCGCAGGTGACGATGCTCTGCTGGGCGCTGCCGGAGCAGGTCGACATGTGCAGGTCGACTTCGAGGCGGCTGCCGACCATGCCGACGGGGTCGTGGATGCCGGGCTGGTCATCGAGGACGAACTGGCGCGTGAGCAGGTGAAGGATTTCACGGTCGGCGGGCAGGGAGACGGCGCGAGCGCGTTCGACGGCGCTGGAAACGTCATCCTTGCTGATTTCGCGCATGCGCGAGCCGAAGTTAAGGCCGGCGGTGGTGTTGACGCCGGTGACATTGGGTCCGCCGACGCCGACCATGCACTCATCGATGTTGACGCGCACGAGCTGCTCGGCGCGATCGCTGGCAGCCTTGACGGCGCGGGCAGCAGGGCCGAGCTCGGCGATAAGGCCTTTGCGCATGCCTGCCGACTCAACTACAGAGTGAGCACGGTATCGCAGGGCGCCTTCATTGGTGTCGGCGGCGAGCACGCGCGTCCAGGAGCTGCCTACGTCGAGGACGACTGTCAGATTTTCCTGTTTCTGGCTCATAAGTGCAGGGACCTAGGGACAGGGAGTAGAGAGTAAGCAGTAGGGAGTCGATTGGATCGTAGTGCTTGAGTCATTGGCCCTGCCTTGTGGATGCAGGAGCCGCGGGCTTGTGCTTGCTGGATTTGAGTTGAGCTGCTTTTTCTGCTTTGAGTCGGGCGGCTTTCTTGCGTGCTTCCGCAGCCTTATGTTGTGCGGCGAGGGACGCGGTCGTAAGGGCCGCCGCTCTAGGCTTGGCGGGGGACGAAGCGGTCGCCGGTTTCGGGGCTGTTTGCGCTGCCGCGTGAAGCACGGTGATTTTGGCCGGCGATGGGGATGGTTGGTCGGAGGCCATCTCCAGAGGGACTTCGCCGCTGTAGCGGAGGTCGACACCGATCAGGTGCGGGTAGCGCTGGCGCCATTCCGCTACGTGCGATTTGTAAACGCCGAGGCGCTCAAGGAAATGATCTTCGCCGAAGTGGGCGAGGATGTCGGAGCCCTGTTCGGGCATGGTCGCGCGCAGATCTTCGGGGTCGGAGAGATCGATTTCGCTGACCTGGTCGGTGCGGTGCTGGTGGTCCTGGTCGAGTTCGGCGAGAAAGCGCTGGTAGACGGCCATGCGGGTACGGCGGGCGGCGAGCGAGTCGCGGGCGTCGATGCCGGTGATGACGGGGAATGAGTAATGATGCTGGGCCATCATGCTGGGCGGCTCGGAGAGGATCACGCCTTCAGCGTCGGCCAACTCGATCTGCGAGCCCTGGCGAACGAAGGCGA
>CAILBQ010000421.1 GCA_903832475.1 uncultured Acidobacteriota bacterium
AGCGACGAGGGCGGGGAAAAAGCGAGGGGAGCACATTGGGGAGACCTCGTGTAGAACGGCTAACGGCCGCAAGAGAACGTTTTCTGCAGTCTAGCAAAACGGGTTAATCCTGTGCGAATCCGCTCCATGCACAGATTGCAGCATGCTCAGAGCAACGAAGGCTGGCTGTCCCGGGAACCTGGCCGGTCGAAGCGCAGGTCGGGCAGGTCTTCGACGGCATTGCGCAGGGAACGCTCCCACATCGCGTGGATTGTTTCGAGTTCGCGGTCACCCGCCTTGAAGCGCCGGTAGCAGTCAATCTGCAGGCTGTCTTTGGTGTAGAGCAGCAATTCGATGGGCGGACCGACCGTCACGTTAGAACGCATGGTGGCGTCGAAAGACAGCAGCGCGTATTTGGCCGCGGCCTTGAGACTGGTGGAATCGTAGACGATGCCGCGATCAAGGATCGGCCGGCCGTATTTGTATTCGCCCAGTTGCAGGAATGGCGAATCTTCCGTTGAACTCAGGGGATTGCCTTGCGGGTAGATGAGAAATGTTCGCGGCGGCTCACCTTTGACCTGGCCGCCGAGCAGCAGATGCACATTGAAGTTGTAACTGTCCCGCTCAAGCGAGGCGCGGTCCATGTCGGAAACCTGGCGCACTGCCTGGCCGACTTCACGGGCCGCCTCGTACATGGAGCCGGCCTGCGCGAGGCCCTCGCCGGCATCGAAACTGGCCCGGAGCAGGTTCATCACCGACTGGCTGAGCGAGAGGCTGCCGCTCACCAGGATGACAAAGACGCGCTCACCCGGCTGAACGAAGGTATGCATCTTGCGGGCTACGTTGAGGTCGTCAAATCCTGCGTTGGTGCGCGAATCGGACGCGAGCACCAGCCCCTCGTGTGTCATGATGCTTAGACAATAGGTCATTGCTGCTCCTGCGCCATCCCTATCCTTATCGGCCCACTACCTGCAACTGATCGAAAAATACGGGCATCCAAGGTGACCATGCTGATCCGATTAGGCTATGACATTCAATTCGATATTTCTGCGCCTGTGGCGTTCGTTGCTCAACTGCGGGTGCATCCCTCGCGTCACGCCGATCTGCGCGAGCCGGACGTGCTGCATGTCGAAGGGCTTTATGCCGGAGTCGACATCCCTTCTTCTGAGTATATTGACAGCTACGGGAACGTCTGCACTCGGTTCTTCGCGCAGCCCGGCCCGCTTCGACTTTGGAACACGACTCTGATCGAGGATTCCGGTTTGGTTGATCCGGTGGCGCTCGATGCGCGTGAGATACCGCCGCAGGAGCTGCCGGACGACGTGCTGCGCTACCTGCTGAACAGCCGCTACTGCGAAACCGATCTGCTTTCGCCCATTGCGGTCGAGCTTTTCGGGAACATTGCGCCGGGGTGGAACCGGGTGCAGGCAATCTGCGACTGGGTCAATGCCAAGGTGGCGTTCAACTACAATTTTGCGCGGCCCACCAAGACAGCGCTTGATGTATTCACGGAGAGGGTCGGCGTTTGCCGCGACTTTCAGCACCTGGCAGTGACTTTTTGCCGCTGCTTGAACATTCCGGCGCGCTACGTGGCTGGATACCTGGGCGATATTGGCGTGCCGCTGCGCCTGCCAATGGATTTCAGCGCCTGGTTTGAAGCTTACCTGGATGGCAAGTGGTGGGCATTTGACGCGCGCAACAATACGCCGCGCATAGGCCGGGTGCTGATGGCGACAGGGCGAGATGCGGCCGATGTGGCCTTCCTGACCTCGTTTGGAAGCTCGACGCTGCGCAAATTTGAGGTGGTTTCGGAAGAAGAGCTGCCTCCGACGCAGGCCCCGGTAGGCGCCTGAGGCTGCGGAAATTCTTCGCCTAATTCTTGGCTGATTGATTGAGGGAGTTGGAGTTGCGTCCGCAAGGCCTTTGGCGGTACTCTTTGGCCATGTCTCGATGTCGCTAGTGCCGGTTTGGTACTTATGCCGAGGCATCCTTGCGCGGGTTTTCAATCAGCAACTTATCAATGGCCAGCCGCGATAGGGGAACAAGCCCCGGCCCTCCTCGAAAAAATCCAAAACTAAGCATCCGATCCACCGAAACTCATCCAATAAAACGGAAGACGAGGGTATTGATATGGGAATTGCATCCAGTGTGACGGAGTTGATCGGCAAGACTCCGCTCGTGCGCCTGAACAAGGTCACCCAAGGCCTGCCGGGCGAAGTTGTGGCCAAGCTCGAGAGCCAGAATCCAATGAGCAGCGTGAAGGACCGCATCGGTTTCGCCATGATTGAGGACGCCGAGCGGCAGGGCAAGATCAAGGCCGGCGAGACGGTGCTGATTGAACCCACTAGCGGAAACACGGGCATTGGCCTAGCCTTCATTGCGGCGGTGAAGGGATACCGGCTGATCCTGACTATGCCGGAGACGATGAGCATGGAGCGGCGAATTGTGCTGCGCAGCTTTGGCGCGGAACTGGTGCTGACGCCCGGTCCAAACGGCATGAAGGGTGCAATTGCAAAGGCCGCGGAGCTGCTGGCCAACACGCCTCATGGGTACACGCTGGGCCAGTTCGACAACCCGGCCAACCCGGCTATTCACTTCTACACGACGGGCCCGGAGATCTGGACGGATACGGATGGGAAGGTCGACATTTTCGTTTCGGCGGTAGGTACGGGCGGAACGCTGACCGGGGCGGGAAGCTTTTTGAAGGAGAAGAATCCGTCGCTGAAGATTGTCGCGGTAGAACCGGCGGATAGCGCCGTGTTGAGCGGCGGCAAGCCGGGACCGCACAAGATCCAGGGAATCGGAGCGGGGTTTGTGCCCAGCATTCTAAAAACTGACCTGATCGATGAGGTCGTTACCGTGACCAATGAGGAGTCGATTGCCATGGCCCGGCGGCTGCCGCTGGAAGAAGGCCTGTTTGTCGGCATTTCGTCAGGAGCGGCTGTCGCGGCCGCGCTCAAGGTGGCAGCGCGGCCGGAGAATGCAGGCAAGCGGATCGTGGTGATCATTCCCAGCTTTGGCGAACGCTACCTGTCCAGCGTGCTGTTTGACGCGACCCGGGCAGAAGTGGCGGCACTGCAAGCCCAGCCGGTGAATCTGTAAGAACGGCTTCCCGCATTCAGCTGCTGGCAGGTTGCCGGCGGCTGAATGCCGATCGCTGGAGGCTGACGCATGGAATGGGTTTCGCGGATTCGCGAAGATATCCAGTCGGTAATGCAGCGCGATCCCGCGGCCCAGTCCGGGTTGCAGGTGCTGTTGTGCTCGCCTGGTCTGCACGCGGTCTGGAGCCATCGCCTGAACCACTGGCTGTGGCTTAAGGGCTGGCGGCTGACGGCGCGCATTCTTTCCCAGGTGACGCGCTTCTGGACCGGCGTGGAAATTCATCCCGGCGCGTTGCTGGGGAGGCGTTTGCTGATCGATCACGGTATGGGCGTGGTCATCGGAGAGACGGCGGTCGTGGGTAATGACGTCACGCTATATCAGGGCGTGACGCTTGGGGGGACTGGGTCAGGCGACGGCCATGGGCGCAAGCGCCACCCCACGCTGTGCGATTGCGTCTTTGTGGGCAATAACGCCAACATCCTGGGTGACATCACGATCGGGCAGAATTCGCGGGTGGGAGCGGGGTCGGTGGTGCTGCGCGATGTGCCGCCCAATTCGACGGTGGTAGGAGTGCCCGCGCACATCATCTATCGCAACGGGCAAAGGGTACTGATCACCGATCCGCACGATGTCAAAGATCCGCTGTCGGATGCGCTGATTGCCCTGGCGGAGCGGGTAGAGCACCTGGAGAAGGTAGCTGGCGGGGTGGAACCATCGCCGCACATCTTCGGCAATGAGGAGCAGGAGCGGAACGCGTATCGCCTGGAGGTAGAAAAATTACGCGACTATGTGTCGATGGGGGAAGGGATTTAAAGGCAGGGACTTAGAGGCTGAGACAGTGGCCAAACGCCCCTTTTTCAGGATCAGGCGCCGCGGGCGTAGATGACTCTGTTTATCCAGACGCGCGGGGTGTCGGAGACGATTTCGCCCGTATTCAGCCAACGGGTGCAGTCGAAGTATTTCAGGGAGCGGCGGAACATGACGGCGCCGTTGATGACGAAGTCTGGCGTGTGCACAGCGCAGGCAATGTCAGGGCGGCTGCGCCGGCTGAGGATGAGTTTGCGCTCGAACGGCAGGGCGGCGAACTGCTGAACCTGCTCTTCGGTTGCGCCATCTTTGTCCGCGGTGAATTTCACGGCCAACCGGTCCATGTGTACGTTTTGCAATCCAGCCTCCCAGGCGCGCCGGGATGCATACTCGCTCTGGTAATGCATGAAATGCACTTCGACGTCATCGCGGAGAACGGCGATGGGCCATGCACGGCGCTGGTTGCGGATGCGCTGCAGCCCGGGATAGCGGGTATGCGCGACAAAGCGCAGGGGGGAATCAAGGTAGAACTCGATGTTTCCCAGAAAGCGCAGGAAACAGTCCGAATACATGCCGCTGCCGACCATGGGCGTCTGGAAGGGCAGGGCGTATCCCGCGTAGAGGGCCTGCCCCCAGCAATCGTTGCTGAGTACGGTGAATTTGTTGTGCAGCAGACCGACGCGATTGATAACCGCCCCCACGCGGTTGCGCGCGTCGCGCAGGTGATGTTTCCAGGTGAGGTCAGGCGGTTCCCGCTCCTCGAAAGAAATGGGTATGGTTTTGCCCGGCAGTGCGGGGAGAGTGATTTCCGTTTCGATGGGGATGGCGGCCGCGGCGGAGACTGAAGCCAGACGGATACGGCCGGATTGGGGTTCGCGGCTTAGTTCTCGACTCATGGAAGCAATGGATTCCCCGGGGCTGCCCTTCGTGACACCGTCCGGCGCAGAAGGCCGTGGTTCAAGTTTCATTGCCCGCCCCCGCGCTGGCCAGCCACCGTAGTCCATGACCGCTCCTACGATACCAGGGAGACGTGACCTGAAGAGGAACGATCCGAACTACTCCTTCGGATTCGTGAAACAGCGTACTTTATTCTAACTGAACACTCTGTGAGCCATTGGATGACATCCCCTGAAGGGGGGATGCCAAGAATTGCGGGTTGGAGTTACACTGCCGATAATGTTTCCGGGCCCGACGTGCTCTGCCATGCTCCAGTTGCGACGCTTGAGAATCTTTCCGCTTGCCCTGGTAGTCTTCGCTTCCCTGCACCTTGGGACGCGAGTGGCGGAGGCGCGAATCGCACCGGTTCCTGCCCCGGATGACCTCCGCTCTTCACAATTCAAGGTCGAGGTAGACGGCAAGCCCGTCGATGCGGTGCATGCTGCCGCCAATTACGACTACCTCAGCGTGGATTCGACGGGCCCGGTGACCATCCGCATCACCGCGACAGAGCCGGGATTCTGGGATCACGGCGTGGACATTCAACCCTGGCGTCTGGGCATTCGCCCCATTCGCGATGGGCAGTCGATTGAGTTCAAGCTCAAAGAACCGACCAAGCTGTCGATCTCCCGCCCCGGCGACTTTCTCAATTACGCCAAGATGCTGTTTGTGTTTGTGGCCAAACCGCCGGCCGCGCCGCCAAAAGCGGGTCCGCTGGTGCACATAATCCCGGCGGGAATTCATAAAGGCAGCCTGAATCCAAAGAGCGGCGAGACCTACTACCTGGCTCCCGGATCGGTCGTCTACGGCAGCATCAATCTGTGGAAGGTGCAAAACGTAAAGATCCTTGGCCGCGGGGTAGTGGTGTATGACGGGCCGCAGAATCCCCTCGACGACGACGGATGGATGCAGAAGCCGGACTGGCACTGCGTGGGCGCGTTGGACGCACATCACATCGAGATCGACGGCCTGACCTGCCTGGTGAGGAGCCGGACCTGGTCGATCCAGATGAAGGATTCGACAGACTTCACTTACGACGACATTCGGGTCATTGGCGGCAACCCGGGTAACGCCAACCAGGACGGCATGGACTGGCTGGGCGGAGGCAACACCACCGTGCGCAATTCGTTTTTTCGCGCTTCGGACGATGTGTTTGCCCTGCAAGGCAACTGGGATGGCTACGGGCACGACAACATGGTCAAACCGGGACATGATGTCGACAATATCCTGGTAGAGAACAGCGTGCTGTCGACCAGCATTTCGAACATCGTTCGCGCAGGATGGCCGGAAAAGACATTTAATTCGCACAATTTCACGCTGCGCAATTCCGACATCCTGCACAGCGGCATCGGGTCGTGCGGCGTTCCTTTTGCCCTCTTCACCTTCTGGGGAGCGGACGGGGCCAAGGGGAACGAGAGCGGGTTCACCTTTGAGAATCTCTGGCTGGACGACTGGTACTCGCTTTTCCAGATCGAGCAGGAGGCGCCTGCGCTGCACGGGATCACGTTCCGCAATATCTGGGCGCTGGAGCAGCCGCCTCTGGTGGCCTCGAAGTTGCAGGGACAAATCAAGGACGTACACATTCAAAATGTGAAGTACGGGCAGGCCGAGGTGACGTCGGACGCCAACCTGCCCCTGGCGGTGTCAAACGGAGCCCAGGAACCGCGCTACGCGGCGGCCGATCAGCGGGTTCATGCGGCGTTTCAGGTTGAGCCCGCAGTGCTGGAAAAAGGATCGATCGTGGACTTCACGGCGCAGCCGGCTACCGGGTCGCATTTGCGCTATACGTGGATGTTCGGCGACGGAACGACGGCGCGCGGAATCCATGTCAAACATCGCTACACAGATGCGGACGGCACCGACCTGGATGGCGAGAGTGGCACAGGGGCGGGACGATTCCGCGTGCTGCTGCATGTCGAAGACAAGGACGGGCATGAAGACTGGGCCGAGCAGGGGATCACGGTGGTTGGGAAGTGGCAGGATGCGGTAGCGCCGCAGCCCACCGTGGCCGGAGTCGAATATCACATTTATCCGGGGACATGGCCGCAACTGCCCGCCTTTGCCACGCAGATTGCAACGCGCCAGGGCGTCGCCATTACCCCCGCCGCCGCCGATTCGGGCGGATTCACTCACTATGCCGTGGCTTATGACGGTTTCCTCAACATTCCCACCGACGGCGGATACACCTTCCACCTGCTGGCACGGGACGGCGCCCGGGTGATTATCGATGGGCAACCGCTGGCCAAGACCGGTGCTCCCTTCGCGGAAGTATGCGGCTCTTCGTTGAACGCAGTTCGTTATGTGGATGCAACCATTGGCCTGCGGGCGGGCAAACACACCTTCCGCATGGAAACCCTGGAAACCATGAGCCCTTTCAGTCCGCGACTGCTCTGGGAGGGACCTGGGATTGCTCTGACCGACATTCCAGAGACGGCGTTCAGCCATGTCAAGCCGGCACCTAAAGGACCGCAAACGCTGCAGGCGAAGAAACAGGACCAAGCACTTCTTCCACTGCCCTGACGCGGAGCGGAATATTCGATCCGCCTAATTTTCATCCTCTCCGAATCCATTGAAAATCCAACAGAATACCTCCGCGTTGCAGGCGAAACCCCGGCCTGTGGCCAAAAAAGAACAGTGGCCTGATGCGATCGAGGATACCTTGATGAAACGTCGCGAGGCGGACTGGCCGGAGCTTCTCCGGATGCCCGGCATGGAATCAAGCTTTCCTTTCGATGATCTTGCTAAACGCTTCCCACCGGACGGGCGGAAGCACCAAGGAGAATCACTATGGCAATCGATACCAGACCCACCACCGGCACCCACGACGAAGCC
>CAILBQ010000422.1 GCA_903832475.1 uncultured Acidobacteriota bacterium
ACTTCTGCTCCACGTTCGGCGAAATAGAAGTGACCGCGGCATTTGTATGCCTACCGCATCATTCATGCCGCGGCATTCCCGGAAATTGGAGACATCCATGAACCGCAGGCCCCATTTCGGCTCGCTCGCATTCGTCGTTGCAACCTCTCTCAGCTTTTTCGCACAGGCTTCTCTTGCTCAGGATAGAGAAACTCTCGTTGTGACTAGCTCCAATGTCTCCGTAAATCAGCTGCTTGTCTACACTCCGGCCGGCAAGCTCGTTGAAACGCTTCCCACCGGTGGCGCAGGCGGCGTGGGCGGCAATTCAGGCGGCATCGCCTCTTCGCACCGGCTGCTCGCCGTCGTCAATTTCCAGTCTCAATCAGTGTCGATCTTTAAGCGGCTCGACACCAACTTTGTCCTCTCCCAGGTCTTCTCGACCCTTTCCGGTCCGGTCAGCGTCGCTTTCGGTCATCGGCATCTCTACATCCTGGGAACCACCCACATAGAATCCCATTCCATTGAAGATGGCTGGGTCAATCAGACGCCCGACGGTTCCGCCACACTGGTCAAAGCAGATGGCTCTGCCGCTCAGGTCGGCGTCCTTGACAACCAACTCATCATCACCGAAAAAAGCAACGCTATCGAAACCGTTGACCTCGCGGCTGACCGCGCCGTCACCGGCATCGCGAGCCTGATCCAGAACATTCCATCCAACGTCAACGCCCCCTTTGGCCTTGTAACACGCGGAGACGATGCTTACGTCACCATCGCCCACGCCAACGAGATCAGCCTGGTACGCGACGATGCCGTCAAACCCGTTACCAGTTCTGGCACCCAGAGCGCTCCCTGCTGGCTCGCTCTTGACGGACCGTATCTTTTCTCGTCCAACTCGCCCAGCAAATCCGTCTCCCGTTATCTGGCCTATGGCAAGCAGATCATCCAGCAGTCCGCCGTTGCCGCCAGCTTCAATGGCAACCCCACGGACATTGCCTACCGCTTTGGCATCCTGGCCGTCGTCGACGGCGCGTCCCCTGTCTCTCACCTGTCCGTCTTCCAGGTAGATGGCGACGGCAATCTCAAAATTCACGGTGTGACCACCATCAACAGCGCTGCAAATGGCGTCGTCATTCTTCGCGGCGACGACTAACCCGTCCAAATTCTCAAGAACCGGGGGCGAGCGCCTGTTTCGACGAAGAGCGCTCGCTCCAACCGCACAGGCATAATGGATGCGCAGTGAAGCAACGACCGCCTCGATGCGGATGCGAGAGGATTCCATGATGCTGACGGATCCGGTCTCCGGACTGCCGACCTCGCTGCCTCTGGAATCACTCATGTCCGGCTATCAGCTGGCAAACGAGGAAGCAGCCAGGATATTGATTCGACGGGTGAGTCCTTTGCTGCTGCGCTACTTTTGGGGGCAGACGCCTCACCGTCGCTTTGCCGAGGATCTCTTGCAAGAAACCTGGATGCGGGTACACAAAGCGCGTCACACCTATCGTCGTGGAGAGCGCGTTCTTCCCTGGATTTTTGCTATCGCCCGCCATACCGGTCTCGATCACTACCGCAAAGCGCGCCGCGTCGATTCCCGCGAAACTCAAGTCGACAAAATGCCCGACGCCGAAGATCCGCGTGCACTCTCTTCCAGTGGCCACGCACCTGAGTGCAGGGAAGAGCAGGCCGCTTCAGAAATGACGGACCTCCTCAGCGAACTCCCCGCCAGCCAGCGCGAAGTGCTCCTCATGCTCAAGGTCGCAGGCATGTCCATTCAGGAGGTAGCGCGTGCGACGTCTTCCACACCTGGATCGGTCAAACAAAAAGCCCACCGCGCTTACACGAGGCTGCGCGAGATCCTGTCTGCCAGAGGGAGGAGCCAATGATCCCGAACGACTCCCGACGCGAGCAGGAAATCGACGTTCTGCTCAACGAATTTAGCCGCAAGGCGGACCAATCTCGCTCTGCTGCCGATCGCCCGTCAGGCCTGCATGAAACATCCCGAATTGAATCCGTCATTCTCGCGGATCTTCAGCCCGTGCGGCCTCTGGCCTCTTTTTATATTTGCTTTGTTAGGTTCGCAGCAATCTTCGCCCTTCTAGCCATGGTGAGTGGCTCAGTCCTCGGTCTCCATGGCCTTCATGCACTTGGATCCACACAGGCGGCGGTCATCTTTGCCGCCTTCATGATCGCCGCGGGACTTGCCGCCATGGCCTGTGCCCGTGCCATGCGCCCCGCGACCGGCTTGCCCCTCGGCAGCACGTCGCTGTTATTTGCTGCGACCAGTTTCCCCCTCTTGTTCGCACTACTCTTCAGAGGCTATGCGACGGTAGACTTCTTTCCGGAGGGCATTCCCTGTCTGCGTGCAGGCATGCTTGTCGCCACACCCGCAGGCTTGTTCGTCGCGTGGTTGCTGCGGCGTGGGTTTGTGCTGCAATGGAAAGCCGCGGGTCTCGCCGCCGGTACGCTCGCCGGCCTCACCGGACTGGGCATGCTTGAACTGCACTGCGCCAATCTTAAAGCCATTCATGTCATCGTTTGGCATGTCGCCGTGGTGCTGGTCAGCGCTTTGCTCGGCGCCTTACTCGGATGGTTCGCCGACCGCCGATCGAGCGCGCTCTACCCTACCCATTAGATACATCTTGCCGGTTGGCATGGATGAGCGATTCACATCGCCTATGGCGGGCAAAACAACGCGCCAAACGCACCTATGCCAATTGCGGTGCCTGCGGCAGGTCCTAAGTCGGCGTCCTGAGCAGTAAATAACCACCTGTCAGCCCAAACAAGATATCCGGCGACCAGGCGGCGATCGCCGATGGCAAAAAGTTCACATTCCCCATCGCGTCGAACAGCCCCGAAACCGCCCAGTAGCTCAGCGCGATGCCGATAGCCATCGCCACCCCGGTGAGCGAACTTCGCCGTCCCATGGAGAGCGCAAAGGGAATCGCCAACACCGCCATCACGATCGTCACCAGGGGGTAGGCTAGCTTGTCATACAACTGCACTCGCAGCCTCATGGTGTCGAAGCCGCTCTGCTGCAAATCGCTGATGTAGTGCCGCAACTGGCCGAAGTTCATTTCCTGGGACTGCAAATTTTCTTTTTTGAAATATCCTGGCTCCTCACGCATTTCAGGAAAGCTCGCGTTCTGAAATTCACGGAAGCTGCTCAGCGTATCCCCCTGCATGGTACGCTCCCAGCCATTTTCAAAAACCCATGCATGCCGTGCTTCGTCCCAAACCACCCGCGAGGCAAACACCCGTTTTGTCACCGCAAACGTCGCTGGATCAAACTCAAACAAAGTCAGGTTGGCAAACGCATTTTCGTCCGGCGAAAAGAACTGATAGTAGAAAATTCTGCCTGGCTCCGTCGCGTGCTTTGCGCCTTCCGGCTGCTGGCCCAAAATCCATTTCTGGTCGGGATGCAGCGTCGTCTGCGCGGGGCGCCCCTTGATGATATTTCGGAGCGCCTCCTGCTTTCGATTGGCCTGTGGTAGATAAAACTGATCGAAGGCGAACAGTCCCGCGGCCAGGATTACCGAAATGACCAGCACC
>CAILBQ010000423.1 GCA_903832475.1 uncultured Acidobacteriota bacterium
GCCCGCGTCGGATTCAACCCCAGCCCATCCAACATCAACTGCGACCCGGGAAACAGCGCGGCGGCGCAAAGAAAGAAAGCTGCCGAAGAAATGTCACCCGGCACCGCCGCCTCAATCGCGCTCAGCGTCTGCGGCCCCGCAATCGAAACCGTCGTCACCGTGCGCTCGACCTCTGCGCCAAACGCCCGCAGCGCCAGCTCGCTATGGTCCCGCGTGCGCACCGCCTCATGAATCGTCGTCGTCCCCTCCGTCTGCAACCCCGCCAGCAGCACGCAAGTCTTCACCTGCGCGCTCGGCACCGGCGTGATGTAGTCGATCGCCCTCAGTGGGCCGCCGTGAATGGTCAGCGGCGCATGCCCATCGGTCAGCGTCAACCGCGCTCCCATCGCCTCCAGCGGCGTCTGGATCCGCTTCATAGGCCGCCGCGAAAGCGACTCATCCCCAATCAGCGTGAACTCCCCCGCCTGCGGCGCCAGCAGCCCCGAAATCATGCGCATCGTCGACCCGGAATTGCCGCAATCGAGCGATCCCGCAGGCTGATTCACCTTGCCGCCCACGCCTGTCACTTCAACAATGCCGTCTTCGCGCCGATTCACATGCGCACCCAGCGCGCTCATGCACGCCAGCGTCGAAGCGCAGTCGGCCCCCGTAGAAAAATTCGAAAATCGCGAAGTCCCCTGCGCAAACGCCGCCAGCATCCCATAGCGGTGTGAGATCGATTTGTCGCCAGGAAGGCGCAAACTTCCAAAAACATTTCTGGCCGGCCGGATGAGACGTTCTTCAGTTGCAGTATGCAAGCAATCTCCAAAGTCGAACTGAATTCTCCTACCAGTCTACCGAACCGAATGCCCTCATCCGCGTCTGTCCGTCGCCTCGACACGCAAAGGGGATCGGCCTTGGAGCCGACCCCCTCCTTGGAAGCTGTCTCGCATCTCTAGTTCTGGACCGTCCCCGTGACAGGTGCAGAAGTGCTGGCCCTGAATTGCACGCTCCCGTTGTACAGGGCCGTCACGGTATAGGAACCGGTCGTAATGGAACCCGGTCCTAGATCGCCATTGATTTCGAACCAGCCGAACTGTGCAAGCCCGGTTGCATCGAGAGGAGCGGTGACCGAATATCCCATGCTTTCAAACGTCACGGTGCCGCTTGGAACGCCCGTGCCGCTCGTAGGCGTCACGCGCGCCGACAGCGTCACACTGCCGTTGTCGATCGATTGCGGAGTTACGGTGAGTATTGTCCTTGTGGATACCGACGGTACCGCCGTTTCCGTCCCAGACACGGCAATGGATTGTTCGGTAGCAGGAACTCCCAGGGTATTGGTGGTGACTTTGATGGCTTCCGTCAGCGCTCTGGATGTGCTGCCCTTAGCCAGTCCATTGACCGGTACAAAATTGACGCTGACTCCGCAGCTTCCGCCGGCAGCCAGGGTGGTATTTGAACGGCATTCGCCCGTTGCCCCCATCTTTTCCGGAAAATCAGGCGGATAGCTGATGGCGGAAATCTCTAGCGGAGCATTCCCTGAATTCGAGATAATGACCCGTTTTGTGCCGTCGTAACTTGGCTTCCCCAAAGTCGTGCTCGCAAAGTTCAGCGACGGCGCCGTCTGATAGTTAACTTCAAGAAGCGCGGACCCCCAGATGTTAATCCCCGGATATCCGAAGGCACTCACGTATGCGTTCCCATTCGGACTCACTGCAACCACGGAAGCCGTACCGCCAGCGTCAAAGATCTTGCTCTGGTAATAACCGCCGCCTCCCTCCAGCGTCGCCTTGTATTCCCCTGGACTGTCAAAAACATACACGTTGCCGACTCCATCCACGCTGATCTGCGTCGGGTTGACCCATCCCGATCCGATTCGTGATGGAAGATAGCTGTGATTAGACAAGGTCTCCTTGTATACCGCAGGCTTGCTGGCCATGTCGATCACGTACAAGTTCCCGTTAGAATCGACCGCAACCTGTGTCGGATTGATGAACCCTCCGGCCAATGTATTCAGGATGGAAGAGCCGTCCGGTTGCCGCACGTTCTCGCATATAGCGGTTCCGCAAACCGAGTATGTATTCCCCAGACCATCCATGATCTGACCTGGAGATTGTTGTGCAGGTGTAGATTGCAGGCTTCCATTGGCCAAAGGAATGAATTTGGCTGAATCAAAGTAGGAGTTCACATAGATGTTGCCCGCGCCATCCTTCTCAATCTGATTTGGATCGCAGTAGGGACCGGCGTAACAATCAGGCAGGGATAGGAATTCAGGAAATGACCACGTGCCTATTGGGGAGTCGGGTGTGGATGTGTATCCGGTAATCAGGCTGTAATTCTCGTTTTCATCGGCGGACACGCTCCACAAAACGCCGGCGCCATAAGGGCCGCCTTGTTGCAACGGCCCAGAGATCGTCCCCGGCAAATAGCTGACGCGAGGGCCAGCGCCCATCCCTTCGAGATACCCATTGGCCAGCACAGCTCCCGTCGAATCGGTCAGTGTGTAGCCGCCATATCGTATGCCCGGCGACTTCGGCGTGAACTTCACAAAGAGCACGCAGGTGGCATCGGCCGCATAGGCGACGCCCCCCTTGCAGCTATGCAAATTCGACGTGCTGTTGTTCAGCGTGAAATCCAGGTTCTGCTGGCCCGCGGTAAAGACGCCGATCGAGCCGATCGTGCTGTTGCGGGGAATAGTGACCACCACGGACGACGGCTCGCTTTGACCAAGCGCAACCGGGTGAAGCACTAGATCTGGAGTGACCTGCGCCGGCAAACTCGCAGCGGCACACGCGACAAGGCGACTTACAAAGGAGCAAAAGTTTTTCATGGATTTCCCTTGAATGGATGACAAGCTGAATGGTTGTCACGCCTTCCCCGTGCGAAGGTCGAGAGAGGACTTCGAATCGATCAAAGCAGGACGGGTGGGGGACCGTGTCTGGTTCGCAAGAAGCATAACATCGGCCAAATCAAAAACAAGTGATTGACGTAGCTCTCTCCCTCAATAGAGCTATTCCATAAAACTAAGTCTGCAACCAAAGTTACGTAGATCGGTAACGACAACAAGGTGACCGCCTCTTCGCTCGAACAATCAGGACCTTCCGCAGTCACACTCAAAATCACTCATCCCGTGCGAATTTGTAGTACCCTTTCCCTGATCCACCGTGCAAAGCTCTCAACCAGAAAGCAGGCCGCTGATCATGCTCTCTCGAAGCCTCTCTCTCATGGCCGCCCTCGCTCTTGCCGCCTCCATGAGCCTCGCCGCCGCCGCGCAGAATATCCCCATCCAGGAACACATGCTCAAGAACGGCATGAAAGTCCTGGTCGCCGAAGATCCCTCCATCCCCAACGTTGCCATGTACACCTTCTTCCGCGTGGGCTCGCGCAACGAGCACGAAGGCATCACCGGCATCTCCCACTTCTTTGAGCACATGATGTTCAACGGGGCCAAAAAATACGGCATGGGCGACTTCGACCGCACCATGGAGCGCGGCGGCGGCGAAAACAACGCCTACACCTCGAACGATCTGACCGTTTACCAGGACTGGTTTCCCGCGCCGCTGCTCGAAACCATCTTCGATCTCGAAGCCGATCGTGTCGAACACCTCGCCTTCGATCCCAAGATCATCGCCTCCGAGCGCGGCGTCGTGTACTCCGAGCGCCGCACCTCGGTCGATAACAACAACTTCGGCATCCTTTACGAACAAATGCAAGCCGCGGCCTTCACCGCAGCCCCCTATCACTGGCCGGTGCTGGGCTGGCCCTCCGACATCGAGAGCTGGACCATCGACGATCTCAAAAGCTATTTCTCCATGGGCTATTCGCCGTCCAACGCCACCATGGTCGTCGTCGGCGGAGTCAAGGCCGAGGAGGTTTTTCGCCTCGCCGATAAATACATGGCCTCGATTCCTGCGCACGACCCGCCCCCGCCGGTGCGCACCAAGGAACCCGATCAACTCGGCGAACGCCGCATCTACGTCAACAAAATTGCCCAGCTTCCCATCTTCTACGCCGGCTATCACGCAGTCGACGCAAAATCGCCGGATTTCTATGTATTCAGCCTGATCCACAATCTGCTCACCACCGGCCAAAGCTCACGCCTCTATGACGCCATCGTCAGTCGCCAGCAGTTGGCCATCTCCGTCAACACCTTTCAGGAACCCACCATCGACCCCAGCCTGTTCATCGTCTTCGCGCAGCCTCGGCAAGGCATCAAGAGCGAAGCCGTCGAAGCCGCAATCGATACCGAAATCGAAAAACTCGCCAAAGAAGGCCCCTCCGCCAAGGAACTCGAAAAAGCCAAGAATCAGGCCATCGCCGCCTACTACCGCGAACTGCGTTCCATCAACGGGCGCGCTCAGGCCATCGGCCAATATGAAGTCCTCTTCGGTGACTACCATCAACTCGGCAGCGTAGAGCAGCAGTACCAGAAAATCACCATCGCCGATATCCAGCGCGTACTGAAAAAATACATGATCCCCACCAATCGCACCGTCGCCATCCTCGTCCCCACCGAAGCAAAACCAGATTCGCCGCCCGCAACGCCGGCAGCATCGGGAGAATCCAAATGACCAGAATTTCTTCCATCGCTCGCTGCCTCTTCGCCGGGTCACTCGCGCTCTCGATCGCTTCTCCAACAGCCCTCTTTGCTCAACCGTCCAAAGCATCCGACGTCTACCAGCTTCCCGAAATCAAGACGGTCAAGCTCGACAACGGCCTCGCGCTTGTACTCCTCGAAAAGCACGAGCTGCCGTTGGTCAGCGCGGAACTCGCCCTTCGCTCCGGCTCCGTCGCCGATCCAATCGGCAAAGAGGGCCTGGGCACCATCACCGCCGAGCTCCTGCGCAAAGGAACAGCCACGCGCACCGCCGATCAGTTCTCCGAAGAGAGTGATTTCATCGGCATGAATTACGGCGATCGCATCGCCCTCGATTCCACCAGCGTCGCCATCGACTTCCTCAAGAAAGACACAGACAAGGCCTTCGACCTGCTGCAGGACGTAGTTTTGCATCCCGCCTTCCCAGAGGAGGAAGTGAAGAAGCTCGTCGCCCAGCGCCAGGACGAACTGCGCGGAATCAAAGACAACCCCCAGCAGGTTCTCGGCGCCTACTTCACTAAGGCGCTCTTCGGCGAACACCCCTACGGCCGTCCGCCCAACGGCGACGAAGTCAGCGTCGGCAAGATCACCCGCGCCGACGTGGCGGCCCACTATGCAAAGGTCTTCACCCCCGCCAATACGGTCCTCGCCGTCGTAGGGGACTTCGACGCCGTCTCCATGGAAGCCCGCGTCAAGAAGCTCTTTGGCGCCTGGAAGGGAACTACCCCCGCCGCGACGGCCATCCCCGCAATGAAACCAGTCACCGGCAAGCACGTCCTCGTCATCGACAAACCCGACGCCACCCAGACATACTTCGCCATCGGCAACATCGGCCTGGCGGACAACTCACCCGACCGCGCTCCCGCGCAGGTCGTCAACACCTTGTTTGGCGGGCGCTTCACCTCCATGTTCAACGAGGAGCTTCGCGTCAAATCCGGCCTGAGCTACGGCGCCAATTCACGCTTCACGTATCTTGAACAGCCCGGCCCATTCCAGATGAGCACCTTCACCAAGAAC
>CAILBQ010000424.1 GCA_903832475.1 uncultured Acidobacteriota bacterium
CCTACCATTTTGATTATCCTACCATTTGCCTACCATTTGCCAGTTTCCATTTTGAGAATGACCTTGCCTTCGGCTTCCAGCCGTCTGGCCAGGTTCAGAATATCTTGCTGCGCTGCAGCCACTTCGCGGGAACGTACCGGGCCCATGACTTCCATGTCCTCTTTCAACATCTCCACCGCACGCGAACTCATGGCCTTGAATATCTGGGCCTGGAGCTCTTCGTTGGCCCCGCGCAAAGCCAGCGCCAGCTGCTTCTTGTCCACACTCGACACAATTTCGCGAATCGATACCGCTGGGACCGTGACCAGATCCTCAAAAGTGAACATGAGGTTGCGAATATTCAGGGCGAGTTCCGGCTGGCCTTCTTCAATCGCCTCCAGAATGTGCTTGGCCTCTTCGGCATTGACCCGATTCAGCAGATCGGCCACGGCCTTGAATCCCGAGTAGCTCTTGCGTTGCGTGTCACCCACGTTTTCCAGTCGCCGATGCAGCACCTGCGCTACCTTCTGCGCCATTTCCTGCGAAAATTGCCGCATCTCCGCCAGGCGGCGAATCGAAACCACCTTGTGCTCCTCACTGAGGTTGTCCAGAACCTGGGAGGCGCGGCGCGGATCTAGATGCGCAAGAACCAGCGCAATGGTCTGCGGATGCTCCGCATCCAGCAGTTTTCCCAACTGCTGTGGATCGGTCTTTTGCAATTTGGCGAGGTTTCCCTGGCTGGCCTCCTGTGCGCGCCGCACCAGCATCAGTAGATCGTCGGCGCGCTGCTTGCCGAATGTCTCCTGCAGCAGCCGGGCCGCATAATCCAACCCTCCCTGCATCATGACCTGCTGCGATTCGATCATCTCCCAGAATTCTTCGATTACCTCTACGGAGAGTTCCGGCGATACCGATTTCAAGTCCGCGAGCTCTTCGGTAACCCGCTGCACGTCTACTTCCGGCAACCCGCGGAGGATCTCGCGGGCCACATCCTCTCCCATGGCAACCATCAGGATGGCAGCCTTGCGCGCACCGCTCAATTGAGCGGTTAAGCGTCGCTGCGAACCGTCTTTACCATGCTCTGCCAATCGAGACTCTCCCTTGGGCGCTCCGGCCCGTCTAGAACCCGCCTCGTCCTCAATCGGATTGGATCCAGCTTTGCAGCAGTCGCGAGCTTTGCGTCGGATCGCGCTTCAACTGGTCGGATACCTGCTGAAAGACGTGTTGCACCCGATCCCGTTCCAGTTCCTGATGGGTCTGTTCCTGCGCCGGCAGCGCTGCCTGCTGCGCCCCCGCTGCCAGTTCGCGTTTTCCTTTTGCGTGAGTTCCAATCACGCTCTTGAAAGCCGGCCGAATGGCAAACACGATCAGCAACAGCAGACCAATCGTCAAGGCGAGGTACTTCACCAGCACTGGCGAGCTTTCGGCCATCTGCAACGCCTGCTTGGCGGGGGAGGGAGGGATTGCGTTGCGATTCTCGTCAAACGCCAGGTCCTCGACCGTCAGCAGGTCGCCGCGCCCGGTATCGAATCCAACGGCTGCCTGGGCAAGTGCGGTAAGGTTGCGCAATTCCTCAGCCGATCTCGGTGCCCAGGTCGCCGCTGCACCTTTCTTGGCTGCTGCCTGCATGCGGTCGTTGACCACGATGGCCGCGGTGAGGCGGCGAAGATGTCCGGCTGGTTCGGTCACATGCCGAACCTTCCGCGAAACTCCGTACGTTCCGCTCTCCGATTTTGCCGACTGCGGAGCAGTTGACTGTTGTGGATACACAGGAAGCGCCTGCGAATTCGGAGCGTTGGTAGCCGTGCCCGGTATGCCCGCCGGAATCGGCTGCGCCCCGGTCGTCTGTTCCGTACGCTGCATGGTGAGCGTCGCCGACTGATCCGGGTCGTAGCTTTCTTCGGTGACCTCGGAAGAGGTGGGGTCATAGTCCAGTGTCACCGACGCGCGCACGTTGCCGGCCCCAGTTACCGGCTCCAAGGTAGCGACCAGCTTCGATTCCAATTCCTGTTCGAGCGCCAGTCTCTCCGCCTCGACGGTTTTTGCTCCCAGCGGCAGATGTCCGGCTGCATCGACGATGGAAACCCGCGCCGGCGTCAGGCCGTCCACCGCCGAAGCCAC
>CAILBQ010000425.1 GCA_903832475.1 uncultured Acidobacteriota bacterium
CTCTTCTGAGGAGACTAAATCAATGAACTTCATGAAAGGTACTAACTAATTATCTTTGAACTTAGAAGATTAATCTTATATTTATAGTCAGTCGCAATGATTTGCTCAGGAAGAGCGATGCGGCATCTTCCCAGCGGCTGTCGTGCAAAGCGCGCATCGCGTCGGCGTACGCGGCATTGTCGGAAGCTGTTCCGGAGAGTGTTTCGATGGCAGCGCCGCTCTCAGAAAAGGAAGCAGCGGTAAGTTGCTCCATCGGCTCTGCGAGCAGGTTCGACGGCTGCTGCGCGGCCCCCGCGGGGAGGGATCTTAGGCAGAAGACGTTCAGGATAGAAAGCAGGAGAATCCTTTGAGAGATGGGCCATGTTTTCATCAGACGGTCCCGCCTTTCGAGGCAACGCTGCCGCGCGCTTGCTGTTGAATCCTGGCGTGAAGAACCTGCACTTCAAAGAGCAGCGCGCCGGTGTTCATTTCTTTCTGGAGCTGCTTGATTTCTTCGAGCGATAAGTCGTTGGGCGTGTTGGCCACCTCCGCCAGCAGGGGCTCAAGATCTTCCAGGGTTCCATCGAGCGACTGGCTGACCGCCGAACTGGTAGTGCTGCTTTCGGCAGCGCGGTGGACGCTTTGTCGGTACAGGCGATTCTCGGTAAGCAGTTCGCGGGCCGTGGCCTGAAGTGCGGGATCGCCGGCAGCCTGTGTGGGGTGGTTCAACTCGACGAGGAGGCGCTCGGAGCGATCGAGATGATCTCCCAGTACCAGCACGATGATGCGCTCGCGGGACTGCTCGCCAGATTGCGGATCGACAGCGGAGGAATGATTGGCGGCGACTGGATGCGCCGCATGGCGCGACTCCCACACTCTGCCTGCAAAGAATGCTGCCAGGAGCAAGGCAGCGCTGGCCGCGGCTAGCCGAAGTCCCATGGGCAGGTTCGGCTGGCGCCAGAATCGTTGCCGCTCCTGGTGGGGAATCAGAGAGGGCCGCAGGCGCCTCCATACGCTTTCGCCATACTGCGTGTCGCTTGACGCAGCCAGTGCCGAGGTCTCTCGATCGACAAATCTGGCGAGGTCCTCTCGCAGCGCCGCATACTCAGCGGAGCATTCAGGACAGCCAGCCAGGTGTTGCTGCGCTCCCTGGCCCTCGCCATAGTGATACTCGATCAACTCTTCTTCGGTCAGGTGTTTCATCGTTTCTCCCGCAGCGGCGCGAGCCGTTGCCGTAATTTCTGAACGGCTCGAAACACTGCCTGCTTGGCGGCGTTGGGAGCCAGGTTGAGCGCGGCAGCAATCTCCGTGGTGGATTGATCCTCAACGTGACGGAGAAGGAAGGCCGTTCGCTCCAGCGCGGTGAGCGCGTGCATGGCATGTTGCTGCTGTGCGCCCAGTTCGCGACTGAGCAGTTGTTGTTCGGGCCCGACCGCGGTGTCAGGCAGGTCGGGAATGACCTCGCCCCCCGCCTGCCCGCTGTACCCAGGGCCGGGTTGCCGTTCTCGGCGGCTAATCAGGTCAAAGGCGCAATGCACCGTGATGCGATAGATCCAGGTAGCAAAAGCCGCCTGGGCTTGAAACGACGCCAATTTCTGGTACCCGCGCAGGAACGATTCCTGCACTACTTCGTCCGCGTCGGCCTCGTTGCCGGTAATACGGAAGGCAACGCGGAAGACCATCGCGCTGTGGCCCACGACGAGTTTTCGA
>CAILBQ010000426.1 GCA_903832475.1 uncultured Acidobacteriota bacterium
AAGACAGGCGAGTGAAGCCAGGTGAACGATTCTCCGGACGTAACATTGTTGCCAAAGACATGGTTGGCGGAAGTTGCCCAACGCAGAGTGGAAAACGTTCGCCATTGCGGGCCTTCTCCTTCGGCCAGATCGACGAGCCGCTGGCTTGAGAAAGAAACGGCCGGCTCGCCGTAGGTTTGCGAGCGGAATCGAGTGTTGTGCAGATGGGCCCAGTCGTCGATCTGCTGGAGGTAATTCTCATCGACCAATTCGGTCAACGTGCGACCGTAGTCGTGACGGATTTTTTCTGCTTCGGGCGTTCCGCCGGCAACGAGTTCTGGCAGATGCGGCAACAAGTCATAGCCGCGGCGAGCCAGGAATTCAGCAGGGAGAGACGGAGTCCAGTCGGCACCATAGGCTTCGAGAGAATCAGAGAAGATGGCATACGGTGGGGTTGTCCCAAAGGCCTTGACGAGCGGTTCACCAACGGCTTGAAGATGTGTCCTCACAGCTTGTTTGCTGAAGGGATCGAGCACGTAACCCTCTGCGCCTACTGCGGCACGCTTGACCTGCTGGAGCGTATGGCCAGCGATGAAAATGAGTGCGATACGGGTGGCACTGGATGGGGGAAATGAATTTCCAACAGGCAGCGTCTTCGCGGTAGAGGCTTTCCACTGATGAGGATCGCCCTCCGCGATGGCAGTGGAGAGGATGCTCTCCCCCTCCGCAAGCTTTACGAAAGGAAAGGACGTTGCATTTGGGAGGAGAGGAAGGGCGATAACACGAAGACGGCTGACGGCTTCATTCAAGGAAATGGCCGGCCCGCCGTAGGGCCAGCCGCTGCACAGCGTGACGTCGATCCGGAGCCCGAGCTTTCTTCCTTCAGTCTGGGCATAACGCACTGCATCCAGCATGTCGGGAGATAGGAACGGTAGATTACGAATGCCGGAAGAGACGCTGTCAACCGCCTGAGGATAAACGAAAGCAAGCTCGACCCCGCCGAATCCATCTGCTTTCATCTGCTGAAGCTCGAGGAGGATCTCCGGCTTCTCAACCGCAACGCCAAACCACCACCAGCGCACCATGGGAAGCGATTCAGGAGGGGGCGAGGCGAATCGCTCCGCGACCGATGCAATGCCTGCGGGCGTGGAGTTGCCCGTCTGCGCAATCGCCGCAACGCTGCAAACCATGGCAGAAATACATAGCGTGATGGCCCAAAGTGCCGCCGCTTTCATGGAAGAATTGTACTGACCCGGATTGGATGTGGGCGTTTGACTTGCGGCCTCGACGGAAAGAGCGCGAATTCAGCTATGACGCCATAGAGACGCAGAGTTTGCTTCGCCCTACACGGCGCATGCCGAAGACAAGCGAACGCATGAGTCTGAAAACTCCGGTAATCTTTGGCTGCTGAACATCAAAACAGTTCTATCGTCGGATGGCTGTGATCTGCGCCGACTTCTCCCCCAGCGATGGCGAGATGCGTGTTTGTCTGGCTCGCCATTTTGTATTGCTTCAGATGCGATTCAAGCAATGACTTGAACGTGGATGGGGGTTGACTCCCGGATGCAGGGGGCATCTCGCATAACTGCAGGAGATGATCTCGCATCTGATCCAGGGCCTCCTGGACATGCTCCATGCGCTGCCGCATAACGTCCTGAAACTGGATATGTCCCAAGGCTTCTACGAGCCGATCGACGCTCTCGGCGTAGCTTGCGTCCACCTCGTTGATTACCTCCAGAAGTAGTTGGCTATTGCTGCAGAACTCTGCCTGCATCTCGCCCACGTCGGCCACGAGCTGCGTCATCGCGGTGCTGGTTTCATGCTGCTTCAGGGAAACGAGCGCTTCGGCCATTTCCGCGTCGACTCGCTTGCAGGTGGAATTGATCTTTTGTGCAATGTCGGCTGCCGCCTTATTGGAGAGGACGGCCAGCTTTCTCACCTCATAAGCCACAACAGAAAAACCCTTGCCGCTGCTGCCGGCACGAGCAGCCTCAATTTCTGCATTCAGTGCGAGCAGGCTGGTTTGCTGTGCGATCGAAGTAATGACCTTGATGAGAGGGGTCAGCGCGCCGATCTCCGCGGCCAAACCCTGGATTCGCTCGACGTTATGTTTGTATTCCCTGCTCTGTAACTCCAACTGCAGTTCAATTGCGCCGATGACCTCGCGATTGTTCTGTATGCGATGCTCGGTACGTTCGGTCAGTTGCTGACCGCTCTGGATGGACAGAGCGATGCGCTGCCGCTGGCTGGTGTTTTTTTCAGTCAGCATGCTCATCTGCTGGATCACCTGGACGACCTCGTGCTCGGACTCCGCGAGAGAATCGCCGATTTGCTGGCGGATCACGTTCAGATAAGGCTTGGCTTCCTGCATTTCGGCCGTCAAGGTACCGTGCGCAGCGAGCGCATGAGAAATTTCTTCGAAGGTCAACTTGCCAAAGGCCCACATTTCCCTAATGGCTGATTTTGCCTCGTTCCAGTTAACGCGGGTAAGCGCAAGCTCAGGAAGCACCACAAAAAGAAAGAAAAGGGTCACGACCGGAAGCAATTGCCCCTCGAAACGGGAGCCATACAGGTACCAGAGAGCGAGCATCAACAGAAAGATACACAGGAGTCGAATGCATAGATGACGGAGCAATCGTTTGCGGGTTGTGTTCAGGCGCGAGTTGCTATGGATCATGGCTTATACTCCGCTGCCTTCGGCGAACCCTTTCCTGACCCAGCAGGTGGAGAAAATCGGTTCCACGAAGGCACTCACTTCATGCGCCGGGCAGAACCTGCTTGATGACCTTGACGAGATCGGCACCGGCAAGCGGCTTGACCAGCCAGCCAGTCGCGCCGACACGCTTTGCTTCGACCCGCTTGGAGGTTTCGCTTTCGGTTGTCAGAGTGAGTATCGGCGTAAAACGAAAACCGGAAAGGGCGCGCACCTTCCCGATCAATTCCAAGCCTCCCATTACCGGCATGTTGATGTCGGTGACAATCAGATCGGGCTTGATGCCCGACTTCAGTTTCTCCAGCGCGGCCGCTCCGCTGTTTGCAGATTCCACTTGAAATCCGCTCATGGTGAGGGCGGTCTTGAGACTCATCAGCATGGTTACTGAGTCGTCAACGATGAGAATGGTCATTGCCATGAGGTCATTCCTGGGCTGCAGTCGCGCTCGCCGGCAGTTTGAGCGCATCCTCCAGCCAGGAGCGCAGTTCGGGGTTTTTGGGCCAGCAAGCAATTGCAGGCCTTGCCGCCATCAGCACCTGGAGGTTGGCGGTATGCAGATGGTCGCAGGCTGCAAGGTCGATCCTGGTCGAAGATTTTTTTT
The DNA here is from genome assembly GCA_903832475.1 of uncultured Acidobacteriota bacterium. Lineage (GTDB taxonomy): Bacteria > Acidobacteriota > Terriglobia > Terriglobales > Acidobacteriaceae > Acidicapsa. Next base: position 3,294 of record CAILBQ010000426.1, read on the forward strand.
GCAGCGTTTCGAGCAAGAGTTCAGCCTCTGCCACGCCCACGAGGCCGCGAAAGACTGCCCGGTTTTTCTTGAATTCGATCGGCATCAGAGAATCTCCCGAATATTCAGAATCATCAGCACGGAACCATCTCCCATGAGGGCGGACCCCGACCAGATGGACAAGCCGGAGAGCAAGCCTGGTAAGGGCTTCTGAATCACTCCGATGGTTTCCTGGAAGCCATCGACGATGAGGCCCAGGATTTCACTGCCCGCCTGAACGACGAGGATAGCAAGTTCATCGTCCGCGTTGGTCAGAGGATTAGCCGTGATTCGCAACAGGTCATTCAACGCCTTCAACGGCACAATGCGCCCGCGCAGAACCGCCGTCCTACTGTGCTTGATAGAACGAACGGCGTTTCGGGCAACCCGCACCGTCTCGACTACGTTGTCCATGGGAACACCGAAGAGCTGTCCGTCAGATTCAACGATCATCACCTGGGTTACCGCCATGGAGAGCGGCAGTGAGATGCGGATGGAGGTGCCTTTGCCTTTTTCGCTTTCGACCGCGACGGTTCCGTTGAGTTTTTCAACCGCCGATCGCACCACGTCCATCCCGACGCCGCGGCCGGAGAGGTCTGAGATCACGTCCGCGGTTGAAAATCCGGCGGCGAAGATCAAATTCACCGCCTCGCGGTCGTCGATCCGCTCCAGGGCAGCCTCGTCGATGAGACCTTTCTCATAAGCTTTTTGCTTGATCACGGCAGGATCAATCCCCTTGCCGTCATCCATGATCTCGATGAGCACGCGATCGGCCTGCTGTGCGGCGCGAATGGTGAGTGTTCCCACCTCCGTCTTGCCGGCGGCGCGTCTGACATCTGGCGTTTCAAGTCCATGATCAAGACTGTTGCGGAGAATGTGAATTAAGGGATCGGCCAGCGACTCGATGATGTTCTTGTCGGCCTCTGTCTGCTCGCCTTCGAGCACCAACTGAACCTCTTTGCCGAGCTTGCGAGAGGTGTCGCGCACCAGCCGCGGGAAGCGTTGAAAAATAGTGGAAACTGCCATCATGCGTACCTGCATGATGGCGTCCTGCATCTCGTCGGCGATGCGGTTAATGACCGAATACTGACTCCTAATTTCGCGCGACAACTCACGCACGCCATACTGCGACTCAGCCCGGTGGGCAAGGTAAGGCAGCGCGTTCTTCTCGACAATCAGTTCACCAATCAAGTTCATCAGCCGGTCAACCTTGGCCTGGTCCACCTTGAGCGCGCGCGGGCCGGTTTGATTGTCTTCGGCGCGGCGGCCAAACTTCACTCCGTCCTCTGCAGGGGCTTTGGTTACAACTGCTTCGTCCGGCCGATTCTCGGTCATTTTCAGTGGAGGAAGAGTACAAAATCCGAAGCAGCTCTGGGCGTCGAGCCAATCGAGGAGAGGCTGACCGCTGGCACGGTCAAGAGCGGTAGCGAGCGCGGCGACAAGATGCGGAGAGTCGTCTGAATTACCCGCGGCACGGGCACAATTGCCGAGAACGGCAGCCACAGCTTTGAGGCGGCCTGGAAGCCAGGCAGGCTGATCATCCAAGGCGAGGATTTGCCGCTGTACCGTCAAAAGCCGAGCAAGTTCGACCGCTCCTTCGGTCAATCCGAGTGGCTGGGGGACGGCGAAACGAACAGCAGCAATTTCCGAGTGACCAGGTGCGGCACTATTCTGCGTGCCAATTTCCGCAAGTGTCAGCCACAACGGGTCGACAGCAACCACCTCAACCTGATCGGGAACGTAGCGAAAATACTCGGCCAGCTCAGCGTGGCCGGCAACTGAGAGCATATGAAATTTGAGCGCGCATGAGTATGTGTCGAACGCGGCCAGTGGAGGCAATGGCTGGGCAGCCAGAGCACGCCCCCAGAGCACACCGGGCGTGTTACGAGCGCGATGGAAGGGGTCATCCCCTTGAAAAAAACATTCTGGCTCTGGCTGATACGTTATCCAATGGACCTTCTCCCCCTCCCCTGCCCGTCGGAAGGCCTCCAGGCGCTGCTCTTCGGGAACCGAGTTCAGGGGAGGCATTGAGGCTGGAACGCGAGACAGAGGCGGGACCGCATCCGCGGAGGAAGAGAACACCGAAGTTGCCTCTGCCGGCATCATGGCGCGCAGCGACTCCGCCAAACGCGCGGAATCAATCGCCCGGGAGGCATCAATGCTCTGCGTGCGTTCGATCTCTGCGTTCAGCAGACCGACAAAGTCCATCGCGTCAAGCAGACGATCGGCCAAAGGGGGAGAGTACTTCAAATCGCCATCCCTCACCTTGCCCAGCAAATCTTCCCCGGCGTGCAGCACCCGGGTCATCTCAGGAAAAGTGAAAAGGCCGCTGTTGCCTTTGAGGGTATGAACCATACGGAAAAGCTCGTTGATCAGGCCTGGATCCTCGGGCAGCCGTTCCAGTTCCATCAGCTTGTGGCTGATGCCTTCAAGCAGTTCGTGCGCTTCGACCAGGAACTGATCGAGCAGCGGATTGCGCGACGAGGCATCGGTCATCGCGGAACCTCCCCCAGCAGCAGGCGCGCGTAGATCAATAATTGCGAAGGCTGCACTGGCTTGACGAGATATCCATTGGCGCCTGCGTGGTACGCGGCTGCTTCGTCCATTGGCGCTGATTCGGTGGAGACCATGATGGCGGGCTGCTGTGGAATCTCTTGCCGGCGCAGCTCGCTCAGGAAACCGTACCCGTTCAGCCTCGGCATGTTCACATCGACGACGTAGAGATCAAAGGGATCTTCGAGCGCCTTTTCAAGCGCTTCGATTCCGTTGATCGCCTCTTCGGTATGAAAGCCTGCCGACTCCAGGATGCCGCGGTGATACATGCGCACGGTGGCAGCGTCATCGACCACCAGAATGCGCCTGCGTATATCTC
>CAILBQ010000427.1 GCA_903832475.1 uncultured Acidobacteriota bacterium
CAGACACACAGACAGACAAATGGGGTATACCTCAAGGATCGCCCATCTCTGATCTCTTGGCCAACCTATACATGGTCGACTTCGACAAGCAGATGAGCGACCTCGCCAACTCACGGGGCGGTAAATACTATCGATACTCAGACGATATTCTTCTCGTTCTACCTGAGCCCGTAGAACGCTGGGAGGATGTACTGACGGCCGTGCGGCAAATCCTGAGCGCCACTGCACCGCGTTTAGAATTCAAAGACTCAAAGACCCAGATATATCGATATTCTCTAGCGCACGAAGGCCTCACCCAGACCAACAAGCGGATCGATCTCCCTAAAGGTTCCGACGGGATTGAGTATCTCGGATTTCGCTACAACGGTAAGAGAATTTATCTACGTAATAACACTGTCTCCAGAATCCAACGGAAGATCACGGCATCCGCGAGGAGCATGGCAAAAAGGCATGTCCACGAAAACCCGTCCTTGAGCCTCACAGAATTAATCGATTCTTTCAACTACAGCCTTCTAATCGCAAAATTCGGAAGGGTCAAAGATTTCGATTCGACTGGACGCCGATACACATCATGGACCTTTTGGACCTACGTCACAAGATCGGCCGAAATTTTGGGCGAACTAGGGTCACCTATCATTCGGCAAGTCAACAGGTACAAATCGATCGCGCGAATGAGAGCGAAGAAAGCGATTGAGGAAGCTTTAAAGAAAATGAGATAGAACCGCCGGGTGCCCCACATCTTGCCTTTGAGATGTGGGATTCCCCACGCCTGATCCCTTCAGGGCCAACGGCCCGCGTCATAGCAGCCCAGGCCAAAGCACGAGCGCAGCTCGCGCGGCGGCCTGGGTTGGCGATATCGGCTCGCAGCGAGGGCTGAAAGCCCGGCCCATCGAGTCTTGGCAGACCTTAGACAGCACGGAACGAGTTCTCACGCATACACTTCAAGCCCGGGCCTTTTCTCCGCTCAAACGCGGCCCGCCCTCAAGCCGCAAACGTCCGCCCGCCCACCGTCAAATCCCCCAGCCCACCCAGCAACCCCGCCACCGAAACATCCTCGTCCAGCGCCTCCCAGTGCAACCCCCCGGGTGCCCCACATCTCGCTTTTGAGATGTGGGATTCACCGAGCCTGAACCGTCCGCACGAGTCAATTGGCAACCCCGGGCGGGTGCCCCCGGTCCCTCGCATTTGGGGACCGGGGACAACATCATTACGAGTCAAGCATCACCGTTCTGATAGCCGCCTTCGAGTCCTGGACGAAGCGGAAACCGGAAGCCGTGCGAGAAAAATTTCAAGCAGGAGAGATGCAAGGAAGGATGGCAATTTTCCCGCGCTCCCATGAGCCCTCGCGCTGGTGCCTGCCTACCCGTCCTGCGGCCTTTTCGCCGCAATGCGCTGATCCAGCAACAGCATGAGGTTTCGTTCCGGACGCGTAAGGGTGTGGGGCTGCCGCGCAGCTTCCTCTTCCACTCGCTCCTCAAACGCCCTGGCCAGTTCGCCTCCTAGATACGTTTCCAGCACCGCCGGGTGGACATAGCATTTGCGGCATACCGAAGGCGTATTGCCAAGGTGCTTCGCCACAGTCTTGATAGCAGCAACCACATTCCGCTTCGCCTCCGTCTCCGACCCGAACTGCTCGAATTCGCGAAGCAGAGAACAGGCCAGCACCGTGCCTGCCCATGTGCGAAAGTCTTTGGCCGTGAAGTGATCGTTCGTGATCTCAGCCAGATAAGCATTCACATCGGCCGAGTCGACGGAGTGATGCGTGCCATCCTCGTCAAGGTACTGGAACAGTTCGTATCCGGGCAGATCCAGGCACCGCTTGATGATGCCGGCAAGCCTCCGGTCTTTGAGCCCAATCGTATGTTGAACACCGCTCTTGCCCTTGAACTTGAAGCGAACGGTCGATCCGTCCACGTCCACGTGGCGATTGCGCATCGTGGTCAAACCGTAAGACTTGTTTTCCCGCGCGTATTCCTCATTGCCGATGCGGATAAAGGTTGTCTCAAGCAGGCGCACGAGCGCCGCCAGAAGCTTCTCCCGAGGCAGGCCGGGAAGCGCAAGATCCCTCTCGACTCGCTTCCGGATGGTCGGGAGCGCTTCGCCAAAAAGCCGCATACGTTCATATTTTGTTTCGTCGCGCACCTCGCGCCAGCGCGGGTGATATCGAGACTGTTTGCGTCCCCTCGCGTCGCGGCCGGTGGCCTGCAGATGCCCGTTCGCATTCGCACAAATCCACACATCTGTCCACGCGGGCGGAATCACCAGCGACTTGATGCGCGCCAGCGTTGCCTTGTCGCGCAGCGGTGAACCGTCCGGATTGACATAGCGAAAGGATTTGCCCCGGCGCAGGCGGCGAATGCCCGGTCGTGCGTCGGTGACATAGCGCAGTCCCGCCGCTTTGGCCGATTCCTGCGGATCGGTAACGGCACTGACTTCAGAGTCGGGTTCAGCGGTCAGCATCGGCATGGTTTGCTCGAAACTGCCGCGTCAAATCTGCAACACATGGACAGCTTGGATGCAGGCGAAGAGAATGAGGAGAAAGGCGAGCGAAGTTATATTTGCGCCAGACGCAACAACGGCCTGAGCATTGAGCCCATTGCTGGGGTGCTCAGGCCGTGGCTGGGTGAACTGTTGGGATTGGCGTTCTTGACTAAGGCACTCGCGCTTCAAGCGAATTGCCAGTGGCCAGACGGGGATTCTCCGCCGGGACTTACTCTGGGGCTGGGGCGCGATGCCCTAGGCCTCAGTCACCTCACGTTGATCGATACTGTGGTACGAACAACTGTCTGAATTCATAGGCTGGATCATCCTCCTTTCCCGTGTGAACAGATCATAGCCAAGAACCGTATTCCAAGTAAAGGCTCTGGTCGCGATCCGTCGATTCCTGTTTGAGCGGAATCAACAAACCACTCACGTCGAGGGAAATCCGAAGGACACGGCTTGCTGATGCTGCGTGTCAAACGAATGTCGCGCCATGAGAAATCGCCCCGCCTCCAGCTGAGGTGACGACCGCGGCAGGGACTTTTTTCACTGGCAAGCCAACCACCGTTGGCGCAGCCCGGATTTGGAATCACAAGACGTCTCCCGGCTGCGCCCATCCAACATTCTCGATTTACGGTTTGCTCGCTACCGGCGGCTTGATTTGAGGCCGAAGGCTGCTGATCGGAGTACCTGACTCCTTCACCTGAGATTCACGCAGAGCTTGTATGCGCTTCATCTGGTGTGGCCGCCGTCCCCATTCCACCTGCTTCTCTGCGGGCTGGCCGTAAACCTCCGGGTGAATATAGAAGCCGCGTTCGTTCTCCGGTTTCTCGCGCTCGACGATGAGAGGGTTTGCCTTGGCGTAAGCATCCTGGCGGATGCCTGTCACCTGCCACGAAACCTCGACGTGCGAGGCGTTGGTCATGATGGTGAACTTCTTGTTGGCGATCTTGTCCTTGATGATGGCCTGCGCAAACTGGCCCAGCACCGTCAGCTGATAGCGGAAATCGCCGTTCTCGGTCTCAAACCAGTCCGGAAGCTGGATGGTGGCCAGGCCAAGTTCGTCGGTGGTGACGTTGCCGCTGTACATGTTCATCATCTCGGAGGATTGAACCGAGGCATGAGCGAGATACTTGTTTCCAGGATCGACAGGGTCGTCCAAGGTGACGACTATCTTGCCAGTGTTAACCGTTCCCGTGACGTCGATGTTTCCTTCAAAGAACCCCGCAATACGGCCCGTTCCGCCCATGGCATAGATGCCATAGCTGCCATAGGTCCCACCGCCACCAAAGGCATCGATGCCATCGCCGCCGTAGAGGCTTCCATTGCCACCATGTGCCTCGATGCCACCACCTCCAGATTCGGCTCCGCCACCACCGGAGGCGCTGATGCCTGTACCGCCGTCATTGCCGCCGCCGCCGTAAGCATTGACGCCATCGCCGCCGTTGTTGGCGGAGCCGTTCCCGACACCACCGTGCGCGGTGATGCCTGCGCCACCCGTGTATTGCGTTGCAGTACCACCCGGAGCTGCGGACGCGCCTCCGTAAGCGTCGAGGCCATCGGCGGCAGTGGTGATGCTGTCCGGGGGAGTGCCGCCTTCAAGGATCGCGCCTATTCCGGCATTGCTGATACCGACCAGGCCGGTAGCCCCCGAATTCGTCAATCCATAGACGGCAGCGTCCCCGGCGGATGTGCTGTTGCTCTGGCCATAGATCCCGCTGGAGTTGCCGCTAAAGCCCTCCACCCCCGGATACTGCGTGCTGGTGCCTAAAACCGCGACGTGGGCGCTCGCGTCGCCCCAGACGCCGGCGATGCCATTGAAGCCCGAAGTGTTCCCGGTTCCCGCCACGCCAAAGACGCCGGCAGTGTGCAAAATGCTGCCGCCCGTGGTGCCGAGCACACCATCCGCACTCCCGGAAACTGCAAGCTGGGCCTGGCCGGTCGGAGTCGTGCCAATACTCACCTGCCCGGACCCGGCGATCGACATGCGCGAAGTGTAACTGGTGAAGAAGTCGAGGCCATACTGGTTGCCTCCTGCGGTCCGCTTCGAAGCCATCCCCTCTCCAGATGCCTGTCCCAGGCGCAGCCCCGGCGAGATGCCTCCGTTGTTCTTGTTCTGGTTGTCGATGTTCATATCCAGGTTTGTGTACAGGCTGGGCACAAAAACATTGCTGCCCGAGTAGGTGTTGTTGCCGGTCAGCGTGGGAATCTGCGTCGTATTGACGCTCAAGGTGACGTCGCCCGACTTCCCTCCGCCAGTTAGACCGGTTCCGGCAGTCACACCTGTGATAGTTCCGCTGCCGCCGGCTCCTGGAAAAGTCTGCCCGGCTGCAAAGTGCATGGTGCCGTTTGCATTGATATAGAAGCCCGTCTCAGATCCAGAAGCGCCGGTCCCGTTGCTATAAAGCAGGTTGAGGGTCGCCCCGGGAGCGGCCGTGTTGTTGCCTGTCGGCACCGCCTGCCAGTCGAAGGACGGTTCCACCTTGGCCTTGCTGCTCGAGTTATAAACCTGCGCAGCCAGATTGAGCGGATAGGAGGGCACTCCGGCCGTCGCAGATGCAGCACCGTCAGGCGTCACGGATAACTCCCCTCGAATGTCGGAAGGTCCGTTGACATCCAGAGTGACGGCCGGTCCGGTGGTGTTGATGCCGATTTTTCCCGCGTTCTGCGTGATCCCGGAGTTGGCAATGATCGAGGCGCCGCTGAACAGAGGAAGGCTTCCTGAAGTGCCCCCCGTGGTTGTCACGGTTGACGTGGCGTCCGGTTTTACGCCGTTAGCTTCCATCGCGCCGGAGGCGGTGGTCCCAGCGAGAGCAAAGGCCGATGCCGGCAAGCCGCCAAGTGTCGTAGCATCGGCTGCCTTGAGCGCGTACGGAACGCTGGCCAGCAGAATGCGCGACTGCGGCGCCTGGCCGGAAATCTGTGCCTCCAACCAACGTGCTTCGCCGCTGGCAAACAGATCGGCGGGCAGACCGCTGGGGTTGGCTGCTCCCAGTTGAACCTTGTAATGGCCCGTATTATCTACCGCAATCGATTGGGTTTCAGTCCACAGCGGTTCACCGCCGGCTTCATCCTTGAAAATCTGGAAGGTGACGGAAGCCTCGCCGGCGAGCGGTTTTCCATCGGCGTTGAACGCGATGCCAGTGAACGGCACAAGCGCCGGGATCGCCGTTGGAGCCGACGCTGCCGCTGGCGTGCGCGGGGGAGTTGGCGTCTGTCCGGACGCGGCGGCAAAAGGTACAGCGAGTGTGAGTGCGAACATCAACTTGGAAAACTCCATAAATCCTCCACAGAACGGGCGTCCTGTCCGAACAAACCCGAACGATGCTGAAATGAGTGGCAATGAAACGAGGGAGTGGCTAAGCTTGTTTTTCCCCTTCACTCATAGCTGCGAAATGGAAGGAAATACGGGATCATCTATTTCTCGACCATCGAGAAGACGCGATCAGCGTAGTTTTCAGTCGGAGCACGGAGACCATCCTTGACTCGCCAAGTGGCCAAGGCTATCGTGAACTCACCTGAGGCTGGTTTCTACGAAAATGGATTCGACCAATTCCCATCCTGTCACTGAGTTGCTCGGGCGTTGGAAGGGCGGAGACCAGGAAGCACTGGCGATGCTTATTCCCCTGGTTTATAACGAATTGCGCGTCATCGCCCAACATCATCTACGACGCGAAAGACCGGGCCATACACTGCAAAGCGGCGCCTTGGTCAACGAAGCATATCTGAGACTGCTCGGTCAGCATCCCGACACGCAAAATCGTGCCCATTTCTTGGCTGTCTCATCGCGGTTGATGCGCCAGATTCTGGTTGACCACGCACGAAGCTTTGGCGCTGCCAAGCGCGGCAGCGACCTCAAAGTCGAGCTGGATGCCGATATCATGTCGCCCCAACGCGGCGACCCGATCGATCTGATCGTCCTGAATGATGCCCTGGATGCCCTCACCCTGCTCGACGAACAGCAAAGCCGCATCGTCGAGCTTCGCTTCTTTGGTGGACTCTCCACCGAAGAAGCCGCTGAAGTGCTGAATATCTCAACCGCTACTGTCAAGCGCGACTGGAGCGTGGCCAAAGCATGGCTCTCGCGGAAAATGAAACGAGGAGCGGATGGGCGAATCGGACCAGTGGTCGCGAATTAAAGATATCGTCGGAGCAGCTCTGGAAAAAGAGCCGAGCGAACGCCCGGCATATCTGGACCAGGCCTGCACCACGAACGGACCGCTGCGGCAGGAAGTTGATTCCCTGCTGGCTGCCTATGAGAAAGCGAACGGATTCACCGCAGGCGCTTGGCAGGCCAGC
>CAILBQ010000428.1 GCA_903832475.1 uncultured Acidobacteriota bacterium
CGCCTCGCACGGTGATAACGGCCCTTGGCACGGCTGGGTGATTTCCTACAACGCGGCCAGCCTTCAGCAAACTGGAGCGTACTGCACGTCCCCCAATGGAACAGGCTCCGGCATATGGGGAGGCGGCGCCGGTCTGGCAGCCGACCAGACTGATCCAGTCAATCATCCCTATGGCAGGATGTTTATCCCCACCGGCAACGGCGATTTCAATGCCAAGCCACCGTATACCAACGCGATGGACTTCGGCGACAGCCACGTCACGCTCGATCTGACCAACGGCGTGCCCACTCCAATCGATGCTTTCACGACCTATCAACAGGCCAAGCTGGATGCGGCAGACGAAGACCAGGGATCTGGCGGCCTGATGGTTCTTCCCGACCAGACCACAGGGCCCTACACGCACCTGGCGGTGCAAGCGGGCAAGAGCGGTACTATCTTCCTGCTCAACCGTGACAACATGGGCGGATACAACCCCAACCAGGACCAGACTGTTCAGTCACAGGTTTATTCAGTAGGCAACATCGGGGCGTGGAGTTCGCCCGCCTACTGGAATGGCAACGTCTACTACTGGGGCCGATCCGATTTTCTCAAGTCTTTTCCTCTGGCGAATGGCCAGATGGCCACCTCGCCTACCATGTCGAGCGAACAGTATGGCTATCCAGGTTCGACTCCTTCCATCTCGGCCAATGGCGCAACGCAGGGCATCGTCTGGTCGATCGATTCGGAAGGCTACACGGCGCAAATCCCCGCCATCCTTCAGGCTCACGACGCCAGCAACGTAGCGTCAACGCTGTACTCCAGCACCACCAATGCGCAGCGGGATGCTGCCGGGAATGCGATCAAGTTCGCCGTTCCCACCATCGCTAACGGCAAGGTGTATGTGGGCACGTCCACCGAGATCGACGTTTATGGCTTGCTGAACGGCGCGGTGCAAGCGCAGGCGCCTGTGTTCTCGCCGGGAACCGAATCATTTCTGGGATCGGCGAGCGTGACGCTCACCAGCGCAACCCAGGGCGCCAGCATCTACTACACGACGGACGGGTCGACGCCAAATGCCAATTCCAACCTGTACAGCGGACCAATCACGGTCACGACGACGGAGACCATCAACGCCGTAGCCGGGGCGGCCGGCATGCTGCAGAGCCCGGTGTCTTCGGCAAAGTACACGAATTCGACCCAGGCGCCGGCCGTCTCCTTCAGCATTCCCACCGGTACTTACACAACCATTCAGACTGTCGCTCTTTCTGATGCGGCGGCCAATGCGGTGATTTACTTCACCACAGATGGTTCGACACCGACGACAAACTCGACGGTGTACACCGCGCCCATTCCTGTGAATGCGACGGAAATCATCACGGCGTTTGCAGCGGCTCCCGGCCTTACGCCGAGTCCCGTCCTCGCCCAGACCTACACCATTGAAACCGGCCTGACGGGGATTGCATTTGGCGAAGGATTCGCCGCATCGCAAGGCGCCATGGTCTTCAATGGCAGCACCGGCCTTGACGACACACGGCTGCAGCTTACCAATGGCGGTAGCAGCCAGGCCGGAAGCGCGTGGTACTACCTGCCTGTAAACATCCAGTCGTTCACAACCGATTTCACTTTTCAGCTCTCCAATCCCGCGGCCAATGGAATCACCTTCGCGATCCAGAACAGCAGCAAGAAAACGCTGGCCGTAGGAGGTCCCGGCTCACGGCTCGGATATGCCCCAATAACCAACTCCATGGCCGTCAAATTCGACTTGTATAACTCCGGCGGCGAAGGTCCGGATTCAACCGGCCTTTACATCAATGGCGCCATGCCCACCGTTCCGGCCATTGACTTGAGCCAGACTGGCATCAACCTGCACAGCGGCGACACCATGTCGGTGCACATGGTGTACGACGGCGCCACGCTCAGCATGTCGATCACCGACATCGTGACAGCCGCAAGCTGGTCAACAAGCTGGTCCATCAACATTCCTGCCACCATCGGCGGTAACACGGCCTACGTCGGCTTCAGTGGAGGTACCGGCAGCAAATCGGCTAGCCTGAAAATCCTTACCTGGAGCTACGTCACCAACTCCGGTCTGACCGCCGTTCCGACTCCTGTGTTCAATCCCGCAGGCGGCACCTATGTAAGCGCGCAGACCGTTACTCTCAGCGATACAAATTCCAACGCCACAATTTACTTCACCACCGACGGTACGACGCCCACCTCCGCCTCTGCCGTCTATAGTGGCCCAATTCTCGTGAGCAGCAACGAAACAGTCCGTGCCATTGCCGGAGCCAGCGGCTTCAGCAATAGCGCGATCGGTTCTGCGGCCTACATGATCGAATCGCCCGCTTCGACACCCAGCTTTTCTCCTCCGGCAGGCAGCTACTCAACTCCTCAGTCTGTAGCGATTCAAGATTCGACCGCCGGAGCGGTCATCCACTACACCTTGAATGGAACTACGCCCACAGCATACTCGCCTGTGTATACAACACCGCTTGCTGTCAGCAACGCAGAAACTATACAGGCCATTGCTGTCGCCAGCGGCTATTCCAACAGCGCCGTCTCCGGCGCTTCGTACAGTTTCATCGCGACCGCGCCGACACCAACACTCTCTCCGTCGAGCGGCACCTATAACTCTGCGCAAACCGTCACCATGAGCGATGCTTTGAGCGGCTCGGCGATTTACTACACCACCGACGGGAGCACTCCGACTGCTTCGTCAAACCTGTACACCGCGCCCATCACTATCAGCGCGAATGAAACCGTCAATGCCATCGCTGTCGCCGCGGGCTATGTCACCAGCGGGGTCAGCTCGGCCTCCTACGTGATCA
>CAILBQ010000429.1 GCA_903832475.1 uncultured Acidobacteriota bacterium
GATGGCGCCAGGAAAGCTGCTGGTGGTCACTTCGGGTATCGGAATCACAGCCGGTGAGCCAGGCCAGATTCGCAAAGAGACGGACCCTCCAGCGGAGTCGCAGATGATGCCGCGCAGACCGGAGCAGGCCGCGCAGGCGATCGCGGCAAGGGGCGTTCACGTGGCGATCGTCCGTTTGCCGCAGGTGCACGATACCCGCAAGCAAGGGCTGGTGACCTGGTTGGTGAAGATCGCGCGCGATAAGGGCGTTTCAGCGTATGTGGGCGACGGCGTGAATCGCTGGGCCGCTGCTCCGCTGAAGGATGTAGCCCACATGTATCGGCTGGCGATAGAAAAGCCGGGCTCCGGCTTTACGACCTACCATGCGGTGCAGGAAGAAGGCGTGTCGTTGCGGGATATCGCAGAGACCATCGGCAGGGGACTCAACGTTCCGGTGCATTCGATTTCGCCTGAAAATGCAGGCGAGCACTTTGGGCCGTTCTTTGCACACGCAGCGACCATGGATATGCCGGCGTCCAGTGAGTGGACGCGCAAGAGCCTGGGATGGGAGCCTGCTGGGCCGGGACTTATCGAGGATCTGACCAGGATGAAGTACTGAAATTCTGGCTGTGGCCGCGATCTTGCGAAAGCGAAGCCCGGGTTACTCCGGGCTTCGTTCGGTCTGAGCGATGGTTATGACTCTTGCGGTAGCTACCGAGGGGAGGCGGCTGAAGAGGTTGGCTTTTTCTTGTGGAAGAGTTTCGACAGGCCGGTCTTGTTGAGGATGTTGCTGCCTTTGCTGCGTAAGGCGGCAACGTTGCCTTTCAGCAGCCCGCTGACATCGGCGGTGATAACGGGGTTCTCGGCTGTGCCGGTGATATTGATGGGGATGCCAATGGCGGTGGAGGGTTTCGAGGCTGCGGAGGAGCTGTTCAATTTCGTAAGGAGATTGACGCCGACTTTATTAAGGCCTTTCGCGCTTGTCACTTTGGAGATCAAGTGAAAATCAAGGGCGCCGGAAGGAGAGACGCGACCGCTGCCGGTAGATTCGCCAAGGGCAGGGAGCATCGAGTAGATATTTGTGGACTCGCTGCCAGATTTGGTGATGCGCACATCGGCGCGGGAGATGTCGATGACCGTCGTATCGCCTGTCTTGATGCCACCCAGAGCGGCGATGCCAACGATCTTGGAGCCCAGATTGTAGCCTACCAGCCTGGTGTTTCTGATCTCGTATGAGCCGGCAATGACGTTATCTTGTGCCGAACCCTTCATGTCGAAATGAGCGGACAATGTTCCGCCGCTGAGCGTGGCTCCGTTGGGCAGCTTCGCTCCCACAGCAGGCAGAAGCGCCTGCAGTCCATTGATGGGGATACTCTGAGCCCGCAGCTTGAGATCGAAGACAGGTTCATTGGCGGCGAGCTGATAGGTGCCTTGGATGTGAATCGCGACATCGCCGGTCTGAAGGGCCAGATCGGAGACTTTGCCGCTCTTATCAAGAAAAGAGTGACGAACCTGATAGCTGATATCGACTGGATGCGGGGCTGCCTTGCCACCTTTGAGTAGGATGAGGTGCTCGGCGTGGATATTTCCGTCGCTGGTGACATCGATTCCGTCAGACACGACGTGGGCTTTCAGTCCGGCTACCATCGAAATTCCAGCCGCGGGGTCGACGTAACCCGCGACGACAGGGTCCAGGTGCTCGATGGACAGTTGGGCATCGAAGCTGGTGGAAGCGGCGTCTTGCGCATTGATGGGCCCGACGGTTCCGGAAAGGCTCACCTTGCCGTCGCCGGGCAGCGAGGCGCTTACCGCGAACGGAAAGCCACGGGTCAGAGAAAACTGCTCCAACTTGACGTCAAGATGGTCGTAGACCTGAGGATTTTTCA
>CAILBQ010000430.1 GCA_903832475.1 uncultured Acidobacteriota bacterium
CGCCGGCTATAAAAGGAAAATTCGCGTTCGCTGCGGGGCTGAACGCTCATCTGCGCCCAGTAGTAGGGCAGGTGGAAGAAGCTGCGGGCCACCATGACGGCCAGCAGGTTGCCGGCATCCAGCGAAAGAAAGTAGACGCCGGGCGTCCCGGTCTGGCGGTCGCGGACATAGGTGCGCAGGTTCAGCTCCGGGGTCTGGCGCGCGCCGGGAATCGATGGCAGTCCGCGCACGCGAATCTTGTCCATCCAGAACGGAACCACGCCCAGCCATGCCGAGCCGTGATAGGTGTCGGCCACGAGCTCGTCGGGGAGCAATTCGTCAATGGCCGATGCGCGCATGGGCCAGTGGGCAAAGAGCAGGTCATTCCAACGCTGCGACATCACCCAAGGGCCGGGAGGAAGCGGCCAGGGGCGGTGCGAGGTCTTCGACAGCACCTCACGCATGGACATCGGCGACGAGATTTCTTCGTGATCCCCCAAACTCTCTCCCTTTCGCCTCGTGCGGGTTCCAATGCAATGCTAGTTCACCGCAGGCCATGCGCGATGGCTTGGCCTGGAAAATTCCTGCACGCCAGTACCGGCATCGTCCCGGAATCTGGTTTCCAAGCGGGGCCGGCCTCGGCCCCAATGCCGTATTCTGGACGCCAGTGATCCGCATGTCTCCTTCGACGCCCGAAACCGCCCCGAGTCATCCTCCAGCAACCGCAGCAGTCTCCACCGGCGCGGTTCCGACGCATGCCCAGAATCAGACAGAAGTTTTCGCGGTGCATGGAGCCGACCCTGAAGTGCTGGCCTACGCCATGGCCAAGTATTCGCGCTCGTCTCTATCGATGCGGCAATCGCTGCGTGAGTTGAATGCGCAGAGGGCCGAGCAGTTCCTGAACACGTTTTATTTTCAATACGGTCACCGCTCCATCGCCGACCTGGCCCATGTGGCCTTTGCCATCGAGCGGCTCTCGCTGCTGGCCGCCATCGTGCTGGTCGACGAACAGCGCTGGGATGGGCAGGAACGCAGCACGCGGTATCAGAATTTCCTCAAGTCGGGGTGGTATCTGCCGGAATTCGGCGAGGCCGCTGAGCCGCGAGCGCTGTATACCAAGACAGTCGAAGACCTGTTTGCCGCCTACGCTCGCACCTCGGCCGCCGTTTTCGAGGCGCTGAAAGGCCGGGTGGCCTGCCCGCCGGAGATGAAGCAAGACGCGTATGAGCGCACGCTGAAGGCCCGCGCGTTTGACGTGGCGCGGTACCTGCTGCCGCTCGCGACCAACACCTCGCTGGGGCAGATCGTGAACGCGCGGACCCTGGAGACGCAGGTTTCGCGGCTGCTTTCGCATCCCGCGGGGGAAGTGCGCGACCTGGGACAGAAGCTGCGCGAGGCGGCTGCCGGGCCGGCCTGGAATCTTTATGCGGAGGACTTTGCTGCGCTGCAGGGAAAGATCGCCGGACTCAGCCCCGAGTTGGCTGGTGAGTCGGAGCCGCTACTGACGCGGAAGGTGCATGCCTCGCCGACGCTGGTGAAATATGCCCAGCCCAATCCCTACGAGCAGCAGTCGAAGGCCGAGCTGACGCTGGCGGCCACGGAGTTGCTGGACGGCATCGCCATCGCTCCGGCGCCGATGGTCGACCTGGTCGAGCGCACCGAGTCGCTGGAAGTGGAGCTGGCGGCGACGTTGGTGTACTCGGCCAGCCACCACTCCTACCGGCAGATTCGCGACCTGGTTGCGGAGCTGCCCGAGGCTCGCGTGGCCGAGCTGATCGAAATCGGTCTGCGGCATCGCGGCCGACACGATGAGCTGCTGCGCGCGTTCCATGCGGGGGCGGCGCTGCGCTTCGACATCCTCATGGACATTGGCGGCTTCCGCGACATGCATCGCCATCGTCGCTGCACCCAGATCATTCAGGACTTCACCAGCCTGCACGGCTATGACACGCCGCATGCCGGCGATGCAGCCGGGCTTGCGGAAGCGGGCATGCTCGAGGAATATCGGGCATCGATGGAAGCGGCCTTTGCCGCCAGCCGGGCGATTGCGGCCAGCGATGCGCCGGAAGCGGCGCAGTCGGCGATGTATGTGCTGCCGCTGGCGATGAGGATTCGCAGCCTGTTCAAGATGGATTTTGCCGAGGCTGTTTATATCTCGGAGCTGCGCAGCGGGCCGGCCGGCCACTTCAGCTATCGCGAGGTGGCGTGGGAGATGTTCAAAGCAGTCGAGCGCCAGCACCCCAGCCTGGCTCGCTACTTTCGCGTCACCGACTTTACCCAGCCCATCGATCTGCTGAAGCGATAGACCCGCGGAAGTTTATAAAGAGCAGCCGCGAGAAAAAAATCGCCCGCTTGTGAAACGAATGACGCGGGAACGTCACTTCCTCCTGTGCCCGCTCAAGGCGGCACGGAAACGAGGACAACGATGACCCTCTTTGCTCGTAACAAGCCGCCGATCCGGGAGGATCATATCCTGCGCCTGGAGCAGAAGATAGGCTGCATCAAGAAGGTGCAAGCTTCCCTGCCTGGTGATACTTACTTCAATGAACTGTATGTCATTCTTCATCGGCCTAACTGGACAACGCCCGCCGAAGCTATCTTCTTTGAAGCGGCGATTGATTCCATCCTGTTGCAGACACAGTATCTCGCCCGCTTACATGAACAACTGCTCACTGCAGCCCGAGCCGTCTAAGTGCGAGCGAAAAAAGAGGGCACACTTCCCGCCTTGGAAGTGCGCCCTTGAGTTATCGGGGGAGTATCTCGTTTCTTGTACTTGCCTGTGAACGAAAACTCGCTACTGCAGCGGTACTACCGACAACAGTGAACTCTTTACGTGAATGCGATTCAAACCGCTGTACTCGATGAAGCCAAGCTTGCGGAATCGGTTCATGAAGAAGCTGACGCGCGAGCGGGTGGTGCCCACCATGTCGGCCAATGTTTCCTGGCTGATCTTTGGCAGCGGAGCCTGCGGTTCGCCGTCTTTGCCGGTCTGCGAGAGTAGCAGCAACGTGCGCGCGAGACGCTTCTCGCTTGAGTTGAACAGCTGGTCGACGAGGTCGGCCTGGATGCGAGTGTTTCGCGTTAGAAGGTAGCGGATGAACAAGCGGGACATGGCTTTTTCTTCAACCAAAACCCTCACCATCTCCTGCCGGCGGATGCGCATGATCGTGCAGGGTGTAAGTGCTTTGGATGAAGAAATGCGCGTGGGCTGCTCAGAGGTGACGCACTCTTCGCCGAGGAACTGTCCTGCACCGAGGATGGCAATGGTCGCTTCCTTGCCCGACGGAGAAACGACGGTCAGCTTAACTTTGCCCTTCTGGATGAAGTACACCGTATCGGCCA
>CAILBQ010000431.1 GCA_903832475.1 uncultured Acidobacteriota bacterium
CTGCGTTTCACCTCTTCGCCCGAAAGCAATGCATGCGGCAGGTTGAACTTCTCCGCGCTCAACTGGCTCCGGGCAACCAGCTCTGAATTCGGCCGCCCGATCATGAGCCCGCCGGTGCGATGCAGCAGCGTTTTCCCGCTCTCCGCCTCCAGTCTGTGCCAAAGCTCGTAAGCGCGCAGCAGCAGCGGAACATACCGCCAGTCCTCCCAGTACGCCTGCCGTATGATGCGCGTTTCGCCGTGCGACGATCCCAGCGTGTGCGGCGGCGTGAACTGGTCAAAGCCCAGCACCGTGTGTCCGCTTGCGGCCAGGTGCTGCGAGGTCGCACTACCCATAGCGCCCAGGCCAATCACGATGACTCGAGACATTCCTGCTCCTGTCTTGGAAAACTGGTATCTCCACACAGAATACCGCTGCCAGCGGACTTTCCATCTTCAGAGCTCATCGTGCCAGATCGCTATAATGAAGGAGGCGCACCGCGGCAATCTGACCCTTTATCTGCACCGCTTAGCGGATTTCAGGATCGTACCGGGAGTGCATCCGTCTCTAAGCATCAGAACCAGGACATAGCGACCATGGCCCATCAGCATCCGCTCGAAAAGATCCTCCAAAGCCGCATCGCCATCATCGACGGCGCCATGGGCACGACTATCCGCACCTACGGAATGAAAGAAGCCGACATTCGCGGCGAGCGGTTCAAGGGCTCCAGCAAAGGGCTGCTCAACAATGGCGATCTTTTTTCGCTCACCCAGCCGAAGATGATCTCGGACATCCATCGCCGCTTCCTCGAGGCCGGCGCCGACATCATCGAAACCAACACCTTCGGTGCGACCAGCATTACCCAGAGCGAATTCTTCGTCGACGATCCCCGCGAGCGCGGCGGCCGCAAAGATCCGGCCTTTTATCAGAGGATTATCGAGGACCGCTTTCTCAGTGACCTCGCCTGGGAAATCAACGAGCAGTCCGCGCGGCAGTGCCGCGAGTGGGCTGACCGCGTGGGCACCGCCACGGGCCGTCAGCGCTTTGTCGCCGGGGCCATCGGGCCTCTGACCGTCTCGCTGTCGAACTCTCCAGATGCCGAAGACGCCGGCTTTCGCGTCGTCACCTTCGACCAGGTCAAGACGGCCTATGCGCAACAGGTGCGCGCTCTCATTGCCGGCGGTGTCGATCTGTTGCTTGTCGAAACCATTTTCGATTCGCTCAATGCCAAGGCCGCCCTGGTTGCCATCCGCGAAGTCTTCGATGAAGACGACCTGCCTGCGAATCATAAGCAGCTCCCGGTCATGATTTCAGCCGCCGTCGGTCGCGGTGGTGAGACGCTCATCTCCGCGCAAACCACCGAAGCTTTCTGGAACGCGGTGAAACACGTGAAGCCGCTCTCCGTCGGATTGAATTGCTCGCTCGGTCCCGACCTGATGTATCCATTCCTCGAGGAGCTTTCGGAAAAGGCCAACGTCGCCATCTCCTGCTACCCCAATGCCGGCCTGCCCAATCCGCTGTCCGAAACCGGCTTCGACCTCGGCCCCGCCGACATGGCGCGCTCTCTATCGAGCTTTGCGCAAAGCGGTCTGATCAACATTGCGGGAGGCTGCTGCGGCAATACACCTGAACATATCGCCGCCATCGCAAAAGCTCTCGAAGGCAAGCCTCCGCGCATCCTGGCCCATCATGAGGCCGCCGCGTGAGCGAGACAGCAGCCAACGAATCGCCGGCATGGAAGCCGCTTCGCCTCTCCGGATCGCAACCCTTCACCCAGCAGGCTGGCGTCTACATCCTGATCGGCGAACGCACCAACGTCGCCGGCTCACCCAAGTTTGCACGCCTCATCAAAGAGGGGAAGTACGAAGAAGCCGTCAGCGTCGCGCGCCAGCAGGTGGAGAATGGCGCCAACGTCATCGACATCTGCATGGACGAAGGCATGATCGATGGCGTCGCCGCCATGACGCGCTATCTGCAACTGCTGGCCAGCGAGCCTGAAGTTGCCAAGGTCCCTTTCATGATCGACTCCTCCAAGTGGGAAGTCATCGAAGCCGGCCTCAAGTGC
>CAILBQ010000432.1 GCA_903832475.1 uncultured Acidobacteriota bacterium
ATGTTGAAGGGATTGGGCAGCAGAGGCGCGTTCAGGAACGAGCGGTTGGCCACGCTCGATAGAATTCTCCCGCAGATCGAGCAGGTTTCTGTGCTCCTGTGGGGAGATACGATCTAGCTGTAGGCGATGAACCTCCGCTGAGCTGATCTCATGCAATTTGTCCGGTCTGGATTCCCGCACCAGCACAGCGATCTCGTTGTCCGTAGGTTGTCGCCCATGCTCCGCTGCGAATTGACGAATAGACTCATCCCGTTGGTCGCTGCGCTGCGAATACTTCTCCAGGACTTGTTTGGAAATGCCTTTGATCTCGAACCCGTTATCGACTCCCTTTGCGTTCCTTTGACTCTCAATCTCATATCCAAGCCCACGCACCTCCTTCGCCAGCTCATTCCGATAAACCTCCGTGATGTAGGCACGGCGCTCATACATTCCCGAGGCCTGGAGTGCCTTCCATCGGCCCTCCACTCCGTCATAACTCAGGTTCGCGGCGACCGCGTGCGTATGGAGTTGCGGATCAAGCTGACGGCTGCTGTCGTGTGTGTACGCCGCGACGACTAGATTTCCCGTCTGACGATCATTGTTCGCGCCATTCAGGCGTACCCTTGCACCGGCATACCGCTCCGCTTCCTGCAATGCCACATTGACGGCGTGGCGATGCGCTTCTAGCAGTCTGTCGTCTCCGCCTACCAAAGCCTGTACCGAGACAGACTTCGGAGCCGAGAAGGTCAGGTCATATAGAGATCGCGCCTTACTCTCCACCTGTCCATCAGTTGCAAGCCGGTCCGCACTGTGGCGCGGACGCAGAAACTCGGCCGTCTCAGGATGCAGCCCTTCACGGACGGCTTCGAACTGCTGGTGCGTGACCGCGCCATTAAGCCCTAGCAATTCCGCTCCTCGACCATGCCACTCACCCTGCACTGTGCGATTTTGATCGAAGTAGTCGCTGTGCTCCAGATGCTTTTGTGCATAGCCAGCGCCGCCGGTCATCGCCCGAATCGTCAACATAGAGCGACGCTACGGCTGTTCGAAATTGGAATGCAAGCTCTATGCAACTTCCGCGCAGGTGCTCGGTGCGAGCCTGACAGATTTCTGAGTGCGCACTCGTCCTGCCGCTATTCAAGGTTCGGACTGTAACCTTGAATAGCTCGAACCCTTATTAAGGGTTCACACCCCGGATACGTGGCACGGTAAAACGGTTCGACCAAGCTGACTCCAAGGAGACATTCATCAAGCGCGGCGAATATGCCTTTTCAAATGAAGGCGTTGCGACTTATTCCTGTGAGGAATAACGAAGTGCGCAATAGTCATTGGACAGAATCCCAACGTTCGATGAAGCTTAGAGATGAGGGATTTGGACCAATAGGCCCTCCCATCACGGGAGATTCGCAATGGACTTCTCAAAGAAACCACCCGCTCGGGTCTCGGCAACCAGTGATCTACGTTTTGAGCCGCTGATCGACACAGAACAAGCCGCAGCGCTTCTGAGGATTCACCCCAAGACCCTGCAGCGCATGGCGCGAAGAGGAGAAGTCAGAGGCTACCAGCTTGGAAAGCTCTGGCGGTTCCGTGCCTCCGATCTCGTCAAATGCGCCTCCGCCGAAGTCGCGTCCTAAGTTGAGTGAATGAATCTCCCGAGGCTCGCAAATCGCCAGACATTGTCTGGTGGATTGCTTAGCCAGCAATTTTCCAGACACTGTCTGAAAAATCTTTGTTGTACTCCGACATTGGCCAGACTGCGTCTGGCCAATCCAAGGAGGACTTAATTTCGCAGACATTGTCTGCAAAATGGCTCGTCATCCGTCGCTTTACTGTAGAGCGACATCGAGTGCGGCGACAGACACCAGTCCCCCAAATCCCAGACAACGTCTGGGATTTTGCCATCCCAAGCAATTCGTCTGACGCTGATTGACGAATTCGATAATTGCCGACCCCAGCGAGCAGCGATTGGTGCCTCGGCAGGGCGAACACGGTAAGATTCGGTATGAATCTTTCCTCTTTCATCTGGTCGGTGGCGGACTTGCTGCGTGGCAAGTACAAACCACACGAGTACGGCCAAGTGATTCTGCCGTTTACGGTTTTGCGCCGGATGGACTGTGTCCTGGAGCCGACGAAGCAAGCCGTTCTGAAGGAGGCTGCCAAGCGGGATGTCTCTGGGGACGGCGTCAATCACTATCTGACTCGGGCGTCCGGCAACACCTTCTACAACACTTCGCCGATGGACTTGAAGGCCATCGTTGGCGACCAGGATAACGTCGCGATGAACCTTGCGGCTTATCTCCATGGCTTTTCGCCGAACGTCAAAGACATCTTCTCCCGCTTCAAGCTGGAGGCGCAGATCGACCGGCTTGCCAACGCCGACCTGCTCTATCTCGTCACAGAAAAGTTCAGCAAGATCGACCTGCACCCAGACAAGGTGAGCAATGCGGACATGGGCACCATCTTCGAGGAGCTGATTCGCAAGTTTGCGGAACTCTCCAATGAGACGGCTGGCGAGCACTTCACTCCCCGCGAGGTCATTCGCCTCATGGTCAACCTCATCTTTGCCGAGGATGACGATGTTCTTTCCAAACCCGGCGTCGTCAGGACGATCTATGACCCGACAGCCGGAACAGGCGGAATGCTCTCTGTGGCTGGCGAATGGGTGCATGAGCACAACCCTAAGGCGCGGCTGACGGTATCGGGCCAAGAGTTGAATGACGAGTCTTACGCCATCTGCAAGGCGGACATGCTCATCAAGGGGCAGGATGTCGCGAATATCAAACCGGGTGACACGCTCGCCAACGACGGCCACGCGCATCAGGTGTTCGACTATATGCTTTCCAACCCGCCGTTCGGCGTGGAGTGGAAGCAGTCCGAGAAGGCCGTCCGCAAGGAGTATGAGGAGCAAGGCTTCAATGGGCGATTTGGGCCGGGACTTCCTCGCATTTCTGATGGCTCCCTACTCTTCATGCTGCACCTGGTGAAAAAGATGCGGCCGCTCGCCGATGGCGGTGCGCGCTTCTGCATCGTTCAGAATGGTTCGCCGCTGTTTACGGGCGGGGCCGGATCAGGTGAGAGCAACATCCGGCAGTATCTTTTGGAGAGTGATCTCGTAGAAGCCATCGTCGCGTTACCGACGGAGATGTTCTACAACACCGGCATTTCGACCTACCTGTGGGTCGTAACGAACCACAAGCTGCCGCACCGCAAGGGCAAGCTGCAGTTGATTGACGCCTCCAGCTTCTGGCAGCGGATGCGAAAAAGCCTGGGCGACAAGCGCAAGGAGCTTAGCCAGGAGCACATTGACGAGATCACGCGCATCTTTTGCGAGTTCAAGGAAGTGCGGCGTGACGGTGTGCCGATCTCGCTGATCTTCCCGAACGAGAGCTTTGGCTACCGGACGATCACGGTTGAGCGGCCCTTGCGCGACGCTGAGGGCAAGGTTGTCCTCGGCACCAAGGGCAAGATGAAGGGAAAGCCGATGCCCGATGCCGACCTCCGCGACACCGAGAATGTTCCGCTCAGTGAGGATGTGGAGGTTTACTTCGAACGCGAGGTGTTGCCCCACGCGCCGGACGCTTGGATCGATCACGAGAAGACCAAAGTTGGGTATGAGATCCCGTTCAACCGGCACTTCTATGTCTTCAAGCCGCCACGGGAGCTTGCGGAGATCGACGCCGACCTCAAGGTCGTCACCGACCGTATCCTGACGATGATTGCGGGGTTGAGCGCATGACGACAAAGCCGAAAGGACAAAAGTCCGCTTTGGCGGTACCGCAGCCCGATCCCGACGGGTTTGCCGAGATCGTTGCGTTGATCGCTACGTCTCAGCAAGACGCCTACCGCGCCGTAAACACTGCGCTCATCGACCTCTACTGGCAGGTGGGCGAGTACATTAGCCGCAAGATTGAAGCCGCCGAGTGGGGCTCTGGAACGGTCGAGAACCTGGCCCGGTTCATCGCCAAGTCGCATCCAGGGGTGCGTGGCTTCTCCCGACCCAACCTGTTCAGAATGAAGCAGTTTTATGAGGCATATAGGGATGAAGCGATTG
>CAILBQ010000433.1 GCA_903832475.1 uncultured Acidobacteriota bacterium
AACCCCTGCTCCCCGTTATGCTCCGTCGTGACAGCGAACCCATGACGCGCCAGGTAGTCCTTCAGCATCGAGCAAAGCTCGATATCGTCGTCCACCATCAGCACTGGTTCCATGGTTCTCCCTGCCTCAGTTCAAGACCGCCGGCCCGCTCTGCTTCCGCAGTAGCATACGAACCCGCCATCATGGTTGTACTCCTCCATGCCCTGTTGCGCCGTCATGATTTGTAACATTCAATTCCCCCTCCATTGACACTTCGTTACAGTTCTTGACGCATCATGACGGCACACACTCCCCTGCGGTGGTGTCATAAGACAGACAGAGACTCTTCCTTCTCTCCAATACTGAGTCCTGCCAGGGAGCGAAAGCCGTGGATTCGGAACCTTCCAAACGTCTTATCTCCTCCGAACGGAAGCCAGATCGCGAGTCTCTTCCCATCACGGCATCGCTCCCGCCTTTATCCAGCCGGCCACTTCCTCAACGCACCCCGGCAAGGAGTCGCTTCATGAATTCGTTGTCCATTTCGCCAAGCTCTCTTCGCACCGCACCTTCTGAAACCCGTCTTGAATCGAAGCGGGGAGCCCGTCCGGAACTGGTCCAGCTTTGCCTCGACGGTGACGACAACGCCTGGGCAGCTCTCGTCGAGGAGTACCGCGGCTTGGTCTACAGCATCTGCTACCTCTTCTGCGGATCCACCCAGGACGCCGAAGACCTTGTCCAGGACACCTTCCTCAAGATCTGGATGAACCTGGCCAGCTACGACCCTGCGCGCGGCGAACTCAAAGGCTGGATCGCCACCGTCACCCGCAACCAGCGCGTCGATCGCTACCGCCGCAGCGGCCAGCAGCGCCGCACCGACTCGCTCGACACCGTCTCCGAAGCCTGGGACCAGTCCGGCGCGACAGCTCTCGCCCATCGCATCCCCGACCCACGCCCCACCCCGCACGAGGCCGCCGTCACCCACGAAATCACCGGCATCGTCACCAACGCCGTCACCAGGATTTCCCCCGAAATGCGCGAAGTCGTCACCATGCGCTTCGTCCACGGCTTCGACAACCAGGAAATCGCCCATCGCCTTCGCATCCCCGAAGGCACCGTAAAAAGCCGCACCAACCGCGGCCGCGCCCAGCTGGCGAGTTTGCTCAGTCCCATGCGCCAAGCCCTCGGCGCCGCATAAACACACAGTCCTATCGATCGCTCCGCCAGCCTCAGCAAAAATTGAAGTGTCATCCTGAGCGAGCGTAGCGAGTCGAAGGATCTGCGGTTGTTCTTGCTTTTCTTCCGGTCCTTCCCTGAGCGTCGTGAATTATCTGCTTCAGTTTTTGTTCGTGCTGTTCTTTCTGTCATTCCCCTCAGGGAAATCTGCTTCTCCCCAGCCGACTCAACAAAACCGGGTGCCCCATATCTGGCCAGCTTCATCGGCCAGATGTGGGACCAACTTCGCGCGCCAGCGCGAACCAATATCGATAGCTAGACTTACCCGGATTCTCAGAGCAGGCCCCGAAAGCACCTTGCCATCGCGCTTCTTTCCGTCATCCTTCGCGCAGCGGAGGATCTGCTTTGCAGACCCGATGCCTTACCATCCAAAGAAAGCTTTATGGCGCTCCATCGCAACGGAAGGACGACTATGCCCACTCGCCGCTACCGAATGAAGTCGTCCCAACGTGCCGTCTGCATCACGCTTTGCGTTGTAGGCATATTCTTCTTACTGGCGTTTTGGGGAGGCGTCTTGATTGGCAAGCGTGAGCCAAAATTCTTAGAATTGATGTTCCCCGTCATGTACCTCGTTTTTGCGGGAACAATGACCGTCCGCTCCTATCACAATCAGGTCGCTCTTTGCGAAGAGTCGATTGCATTGCGCAGTCTGCGAGGCAACACTGTCCTTCCACTCGACAAAGTCAAAGGGCGGCGACGCTACCTAAGCCGTGGAGACGGAGAGTCTCCCGACGTATGGCACTTGGTCTTGGAGCCAAACGATGACCGCTATCCTAAGCTCGACGTCGAGGAGCTTTACCGCTTCGACGACGCGTTCTATCAGTGGTTCAACCAACTCCCCGATCTCGACGAATCCGACAAACACCAGCCCAATCCTTCGAATTTCGGACTCGTCTGATGACCTTCCCCGAGCCCTTGCGACGAAGTCGCGTTCGCCCGTGCGGCCAGCACCACCGCCGATGGCGCATCGCCTGGCTGCTCGGCATCGGCGTCCTGGTCAACTACTTCGACCGCGTCAACCTCTCCGTCTCGCAAGCCGCCCTCTTCTCGACTTTTGGGATTTCCGCCGTCACCTTCGGCTATCTCGCGGGTGCCTACAGCTGGACCTACGCCCTCTGCCAGCTCCCCATCGGAGTCATCCTCGACAAGTGGGGCATCCGCCGCGTCGGCCGCCTCTCCATCGTCCTCTGGACCATCGCGTCCTTCGCCGCCGCTGTCTCCCCGTGGCTGGGCGGCTTGTTCGCCGCGCGCCTCTTGCTGGGAGTCGGCGAAGCACCCACCTTCCCCGCCAATGCCAAAGCCGTCGGCCGCTGGTTCCCGCCCCACGAACGCAGCTTCGCCACCTCCATGTTCGACTCCGCCGCCAAGCTTGGCTCCGCCCTCGGCGTCCCCCTGCTCGGCCTGCTCTTGCTGCACATCGGCTGGCGCTGGAGCTTCGCCTTCACCGGCTTCCTTAGCATCCTCTACTTCTGGTACTTCTCCAGGGTCTACCGCGACCCCGAACACGACCCACACCTCACCGAATCCGAACGCGCCTACATCGAAGGATCCGCTTCTGCCTCTGCGGCGCAGGCCGCGTCTGCCCGCACGGCAGGTGCTCCTGAACGAAGCGAAGGATCCGCTTCTGCCTCTGCGGCGCAAGCCGCGTCTGCCCGCACGGCAGGTGCTCCTGAACGAAGTGAAGAACCCGCGGTTGCTTCTTCTGCATCAGCACCAGCCAGCGACGAAACGCCATCCCTCGCCACCCTCCTGCTCAACCGAAAAGTCATCGGCCTGGCCATCGGCTTCGGCTCCTACAACTACGTCTTCTATCTCCTGCTGACATGGCTCCCCGGCTATCTCCACCAAGCCCTGCACCTCAACCTGCAGAACTCGTTCCTCTACACCGGCTTCCCCTGGCTGGTCGCTGCCATCGCCGACCTCGCCATCGGAGGCTGGCTCGCCGACCGCCTCATCCAGCGCGGCTGGAACGCCAACAAGGTCCGCAAAGTCATCCTCATCGGAGGCACCGCCTGCGGCCTCGGCATCCTCGGCGCCGCCCACGCGCACAGCACAAACGCAGCCATTCTCTGGATCACCCTGTCCATCGCCGGCCTCAGCGCCGCCGCCCCCATCGGCTGGTCCATCCCCGCGCTCATCATCCCCCGCAACTCCGTCGGACGCGTCGGCGGCATTGTCAACTTCTCCAACCAGCTCTCCGGCGTCGCCGCCCCCATCGTCACCGGCTACTGCGTGCAAAACCTGCACTCCTTCACCTGGGCCTTCGGTATCTCCGCCATCTACCTGGGAATTGGCATCACCGCCTATCTCACCCTCCTCGGCAAGATCGAACCCATCAAGGTCTCGTGAGATCGTTCAACAGAGACCAATGGCAATCTGGTAATTTCGGAAGGAAATTCTGAAGGAGAACCGGCATGTCCGCAGTGCCTGACGACGCAGAGAGTTTCCCCGCCAAAAAACCAGCGGCCATCGAAACGAAAATCTTCGATCCTCGCGATCCCGCCACTGATTCCCGTGGCGCCGAACTGACCGACGCCTGCGTCGTCAAAAGAGGCGATCAGTGGTGGATGTATCTCGCCGGCCAGGCTCACGGTTACGGCCCCACGGAGCTCTACAGCGCCTCGCTTCCTCTTTCCGCGCCCCTCTCCGCGCACGGTTGGACACTCACCCGCAACCTCGCAGGAGAGTTGGTGCCCGTCGCAGGACATGACCTCAGCAGCAACTGGGACGGCCACGGCGGACGGCACTGCCCCTCCTACGTCCGCGGCTGGGATCCTCACCGGCAAGCCTGGGTGGAACGCCTCTACTACGCCGGCGCTGCAGAAAACTTGTGGGGCCCGTACTTCATCGGGTTCCTGCAGTGGAGCGGCGATCGATGGATCGATCAAGCTCAGCCCGTCTTCAAGGCTGACCAGGCCTGGGAGCACGGAAGTGTCTACGAGCCTAACCTCGTCTATCACGATGGCAAATGGAAGATGTGGTACGTCGCCGGATCGAACCAGGAGGACTATCTCGTGCACGGATACGCGGAGAGCCATGACGGCCAGTCCAATTGGACAACCCACGAGGTCTTCGCGCCACCCGAGATGAAGATGTTCGATTTTTGCGTGCGGCCCCGCGAAGGCGCCTTCGATGCCATCTTCTCCAGCGTCTGGCTCGGTCAGGGCCCGCCTCCCGCAGAGACTGGCCTCTGGTGGTGCAGAGCAGAGATCCCTTCCGGCAACCTGTCCGATTGGACTACGCCGGTACAGATCATGACCGCAGCCGACCGCGGCTGGCACACCGGCCCTTGGAAGCCTTCGTTTCAATTTCAGGAACAACCGGGCTCACGCGCACTGATCTTCTTCGACGGAGCTTACCGGACAGAGGATCCCGGACCATTTCCCTTCGCATTCACCGTTGGCTGTCTAGAAATCGATCTGCCTCCCCACCCCGTCCAGCAATCACGACATGCAGAGTCTTGAATCCAGGACGGG
Organism: uncultured Acidobacteriota bacterium; assembly: GCA_903832475.1. GTDB lineage: Bacteria > Acidobacteriota > Terriglobia > Terriglobales > Acidobacteriaceae > Acidicapsa. The sequence continues at coordinate 4,689 of CAILBQ010000433.1, forward strand.
TGCCCCACATCTCCCCACGCACTTGTGGGGAGATATGGGAGCCATCTAATTCAGCCCGTATGCGCGTATCATCACCCAATGCCAAAGCACGCCACTTGGCCGCTGTTCCTCCTGCTTTTCCTCTCCGCCTGCACCCCGCCGGCGAAGCAGGTCCTCTCCGCCAACGCGATCCTTCCGTCTCCGCCGCCCAGGTCTCCGATCTCCGACTGGACCTGCATCCCCACCCGACTCACTGCCGTCCAGACAGTTCCCGGCGCCGCTCTTCGCGGATGGACGTTCCGCGCTCTCCCCAACGCTACCCAGCCCATCCATCTGCTCTTCTTCAACGGCAACGCCATGACCATCGACGGCGCCCAGACGTTCTACCGTGCGCTCGCTGTTCGCGGATCTGACGTAACCGTTTTCGATTATCGCGGCTATGGCTTCAGCACGGGGACCGCCGACGTCATGGCCTTTCGCCGCGACGCCCTTGCACTCTACGATTCGCTCGCTTCGACGGGTCCCACCGTTGTCTACGGCTTCTCGATGGGCACCGCCATGGCAACCTATGTAGCTTCAGAACGTCCCGTCGCCGGCCTCATCCTCGCCGGCAGCATTGCCTCTGCCGCCGATGAGTTTCCCATCTTCGCGCACGCCCTCGGCATGAGTCCGGCCGCGATCGCCAACAGTTCCCCGGACGAAGACGCCACTACCGCTTTCGACGAAGAGAAACTCATCACCCGATCAAGCGCCCCGTTGCTCATGATCCACGGCGAAGCCGATTCGCTGGTCCCCATCCAACAGGGCCGCGCCATTTTTGCGGCCAGCCTGTCGCCCCGCAAGCGCTTCGTGCCCGTTCCCGGCGCCGCACACAATGAGACGATCGAATCACCCACCGCCCTGCAGGCCGTGCGCGACTTTCTTGGATCAATTCAAGTAGCACCGGCCACTCACAAGTAAACCCGAACTAAGTCGAAGTTCACTTCGCCGCATACCCCTTCGTCATTCCCGTGCGCTCATTGGTCACAGCCTATCTCACCCTCCTCGGCGAAATCGAACCCAACAATGCGACTAGAGCTGATCCATTCCTGGTCAGCATTTACCCTCGGAGGCAGCCTGCAGTTGTGGATAATAAGATCGCGAGCTGGTGATGACCTTGTTCCCAAAGTGGATGACGGAATCGGAAGAATGTGCAGGCCGGATGGGCATCTTCCGCTGGTGGGAAGCGCGTCGGCCAAATTACAACATGATCGTTTGCTCCGTTGGAGCTGTTTCCTGGGTGCTGGTGTTGGTTGCTGGATCGGCTGCCGTAAAAACGGGAGAGGATTTCGAGGAGCCAATCGCGATGATCGTTGGCCCAGCTATTTATCTGGTCCTAGCGAATATCTTCTATACCTTGGGATCGCTCTTCGACATTGCCTTTTTCGACGGCCTTCCCAGCCCACGCCTCTTCAAGGCAGGACTGATTTTTTCAATCATTCTGACCGCGCTTCCCGGTCTGTGGGCTGTTGCTGCGTGGCTGATCACCGTTTTTACGGGCCACATG
>CAILBQ010000434.1 GCA_903832475.1 uncultured Acidobacteriota bacterium
CGTTTGTCGAGTTGGAGCCTGGCATCGAAGGCCTGGTTCATCTCTCCGAAATGTCGTACACCCGCCGCATCCTGAAGGCCACGGAAGTCGTCCAGCTCGGCGATGTGGTCGATGCCGTCATCCTCTCCATCAGCCCCGCTGAAAAGCGTATCGGCCTCGGCCTCAAGCAGACCCTGGGCGACCCGTGGGTGGAAGCTGCCACGCGCTTCGCTCCGGGCTCGGTGATCGAAGGTCCGGTCGCATCCATCACCAAATTCGGCGCGTTTGTGACCGTGATCGAAGGCGTCGAAGGCCTGGTTCACATCAGCGAGATCGTTGCCGATCGTCGATTGAACCATCCCAGCGATGTCCTGCGCGTTGGCCAGGTGGTCCGCGCCATGGTCCTCGAGCTGGACAAAGACAAGCGCCAGATGCGGCTCAGCATGAAGCAGCTTATTCCCACGTCGCTTGATGAATTCCTGGCCGAGCAGAAAGTTGGAGACATAGTCACCGGCCGGCTCGCCAAGGTGGAAAGCGGCATGGCCCAGGTCGAGCTCGGCGAAGGCCTCCTCATCCCCTGCAAGCTTCCCGCGCCGCCGAAAGCGGAGCCTGAACCGGCTCCAGCCCCGGCCACGGGCAAGGTTGACCTTACCGCTTTCAGCTCCATGCTGAAGAACAAGTGGAAGACCGGTTCCGATCCCTCTTCGACGCCTTCGACCAAATCGCAAAAGGGGCTGGAAGCCGCTGGGCAGGTACGCAAATTCCGCATCACCCATCTTGACCCGGCGACCAAGCAGATCGCTCTCGAACTGATTCCCTGATCCTGCCTTACGACAAAAGCCAGTAGCACCTCCCCCCCGGAAGGCTCTACTGGCTTTTGTCATTGCTCTGTGCGGGCATCGAACACCCGCACAGACCCGCATTCACTGGTCAAAGTTCAACCCCAGCGAATCATTTTCCCGTTCCGGTCAGTGAGACAGACTGCGGAGAGGCAGCTCCGTTGTCCGTGATGGTCAGCTTGGCCGAGTAGGCTGCCGCGGCCGCTGGTTTGAAGGCCACATACACGACGCAGTTGGCAGCTGGAGCCAGCGTTGCGCCGCAGGTATTCAGTTCTTCAAAGTCAGTCGGATTGGTTCCTGTCAGCGTGATCGAGGTGAGCGTCAGTGTCGAGGTGCCGCCGTTGGTCAGCGTCACCGGCACTGCTGCCGATGTGGTTCCGTGCGTTGTGGTGGGGAATGCGATCGATGTCACGCTTAGTTTGACCGAGGGCAACGCGGTTCCAGTTCCCGTCAGCGTTACCTTCTGCGGCGAGCCGGTCGCGTTGTCGGCAACACTGATGGTTCCCGTCAGCGCCGCCGCGGAAGTTGGCGCAAACGCCACGTAAAGCGAGCAGGAAGCGCCCGCTGCCAGCGAAGTGCCGCATGTGCCGATCTCTTCGAAGGAAGTAGCGTTTGTCCCGCCCACGGTGATCGAGCTGATCGTAACCGCGACCGTGCTGGTGTTCTTCACCGTCACAATCTGCGCGTCGCTGGTTGAGCCCAGGGCTGTCGCCGGGAAGGCGATCGAAGTCGGCGTCAACGTGATGGTCGGTGTTGCAGCGGCGACACCTGTGCCACTCAGCTTCACCGACTGCGGCGAACCAGTCGCGTTATCGGCGACCGACAGCGCAGCCGTGAGCGCTCCCGCGGCGGCCGGTTTGAATTCTACCGACACCGTGCAGCTTGCTCCCACCGCCAGTGAAGTTCCGCAGGTCGTTGCCGACTTGATAAACGACGTCGCGTTGGTTCCCGTGATGGTTTCAGAAGTGAGCGTCAGCGCGGCTGTTCCGGTGTTCTTCACAGTTACCACCTGCGCCGCCGTTGTTACTCCGACAGTCGTCGAAGCAAACGTCAAGGACGTAGGCGACAGCGTCACCGCCGGTGCCGTGGCCGCTACACCCGTGCCGCTCAGGCTCACCGATTGCGGCGAACCGGTCGCATTATCCGCGATCGACAGAGCAGCCGTGAGAGTCCCCGCCGCTGCCGGCTTGAACTCTACCGACACGGTGCAGCTTGCACCCACCGCCAGTGACGTTCCGCAGGTTGTCGCCGACTTCAGGAACGAGCTCGCGCTGGTCCCAGTGATGGTCTCGGAAGTCAGCGTCAGCGCTGCAGTGCCGGTGTTTTTCAAAGTTACGACTTGCGCCGCTGTCGTAACACCCACAGTGGTCGAAGCAAAGGTCAAAGACGTGGGTGAAAGCGTAGCGACCGGGGTTCCGGTGCTGGTGCC
>CAILBQ010000435.1 GCA_903832475.1 uncultured Acidobacteriota bacterium
CCAGCCCGAGTGCGTGTCCAACCAGCAAAGCAAAATTGAATCGATCGGTGCCGCGTCAAGTCGACAGGCTCTTGCAATGTCCGTCTGATTTCATGGCCCTCAATCGTACAACAGATACCGAGGCTTCTCTGGCGAGTTGAGGATCGACTTGGGTTTCTTGCCAGCGGCGAACTCTTCGATGACGCGACCGACGTAGTTCACCGTGCCGTCCAGCATCAGATCCGTTAGCCCCGCAATATGAGGAGTGACCAGCACCTGGGGAAGCTGAAGCAAAGGATCCTTGCGATCTGGAGGTTCATTCTTCAAAACGTCAAGCCCACCCGCTGAAATCTTTCCAAACGCGACTGCATCGACAAGTGCGGCCTCATCGATCAGCATGCCGCGGGCAATGTTCACCAGAATGCTGCCGCGCTTCATCGCGGCTAGCACCGCAGCATTGACCAGGTTCTCGTTCTCCTTACTTGCTCGAACGCAAATGACAACAAAATCAGCATCGGCGACTGCTCTGTTGAGCTGATTGGCAGGATAGGCAGTGACATCCGCGGGCGCGGCCTCCGGGTGTTCATCTGTAGCCACCATCTTCACGCCAAAAGGACGCAGGCGATCTACGAGCTGTCGTCCGATGGTCCCTAGGCCAACTATGCATACCGTTTTTCCGCTCAGTGCAAGATTGAGTGTGGGGGGCCGCATATTCGTGCCGCTTTGCAGAGATATCAGGGTTTCCTTGAGATGCCTCGCGGCGCCGAGCAGCAGTAAGACCGCGAACTCCGCAACGGAAGTAGCGTTTCCCGTGAGGTCCGCTGGGGCATACGAAACCCAGATGCCGAGTTCGCTGGCGGCATCGATGTCAACCTCCTCATATCCGTCGCTGACAGTTTGAATGAGCTTCAGCTTTGGCTGCAAGATAAGCAACTCACGATCGATTGCGCCCGCAGCGAGAAGTACTTCGAAATCGAAAGCCTGAGCGCTCCGGCTGGCGATCCAATCGACCACCTCATGGTGCGCCAACTCAGTGCGGAATCTTTGCAGAAGCTCTGAGGCAAAGAAATTCTCGGTATGAAGAAATGCAATCTTCACTTGTTGTCCCTTCAGACTTACATACAAAGTGCCGGTAGATGCATTATGCAATGTGGTTGTTCAGGAAATACGGAGGCGAGCAAACACTGGAATCTTCACTATGTCCAGGATGGCACCGAAAGCAAAAGCGGCGCCAAACTCGGTAGCGATGAGCGCGATGGGCAACGGAGCCATGGCGATTCCAAACGTAGCGAGAATCGAGATGATGAGAACGTCAGCGATGGAAGACAATACGAGCCAGACGCTTGGCCGCAATCCCCAGAGATGTTGGCGCCCACGAATGACGTATGTTGTCGCCTGACTGCCGAAGACAATTCCGACCACCGAAAGAGTTTGCAGCGCAGCGATGTCGAGATGCAACTGAAATTTGCCAACAGCCAGAATGGCAGTGGAGAACGCAAGGAAGCAGACTCCAAGCACAACTCCTGCGGCCGAAATTCTGCCGATTTGCCAGGAGTTCGGTGTCTTGGATGGTCTCACTCGATCTGTGGCCAGCGACATGGCGAGGAAGTCCCCAGTGATCATCACGATGACCATCAGCATCGGGGTAAGGACTGCATGCCCGGTCATGACGAGGCCGACCGCTAAGAGAAGAACCTGCAGAATCTTTTTCATCACGGAGTTAAGTGTGTAAGTAAGGATGCGCTGAAATGTGATCCTACCCTCTTTGACAGCCGACACAATACCGCTTAGTCCAGCTTCAGTCAACACGACACCGGCAGCCGATTTAGCAACATCAGTTGCTGTCGATACCGCAATGCCAATCTGAGCCTGTCGAAGGGCTGGTGCATCGTTGGCGCCATCGCCACACATTCCGACTGTATGCCCGCTCTTCTGGAAGGCCTTGACGAGGTCATATTTCCCTTCTGGAAGCACCCCTGCAAAGACCGAGTAATCCTCCGGTCTTATGCCTTCTGGCAAGTTACCACCAGGCCAAATCTTGCCCTTCAATCCGATTGTACGAGCCACGATCGCGGCAGTGGCCGCCGCATCACCAGTCACCATGACGGTGCGTACGCCTAGACCATTCAACTCCGAGACAAGAGAGATTGAATCGGTCCGCGGCGGATCGCTTAGGGCAATCAATCCGACAATCCGCGGGGAAGCAGCCAGCCCCGCGGCAACTGCCAGAACGCGAAAGCCTTTCTTTTCCAGTTCGTCTACAATGACCGCCGCAGCGGGAGAAGGAGCAGTGAGAGCGACGACGGCTGTGAACGCACCTTTGATAATCCGCTCGGAATTGCCCTGCGGATCCGTCGCGGCTGCTTCCGACGTTTTCTTAACCGGATCGAAAGGAACAAAACCGGTCAGTTTGGGCAAGCCGGTGGCAGTCTTCGTTGAGGCGGCAAGTTGAATGGCTCCATCAACCGGGTCGTCACCACCTACGGAGCTCGCCAGCGCTGCCATTCCCAGAACATGCGTTTCGTCGAATCCAGGCAAGGGATCAACGCTTGTTATCGAGAGCTGATTGAGGGTTAGTGTTCCAGTCTTATCGGCGCACAACACGTCGATCGATGCCGCCTCATCGACGGCAGAGAGTCGTGTCGGCAGCACTCCTTGCTTGGCGAGGGCACGAGCGCCAATTGCAGCTGCAAGCGTGAAGGTTGCCGGCAACGCTACCGGGATCGCTGCAAGAACCGACGTCAGCAAGAGTGGCACGATCTCGCTCCAGGTCAGACTATGGGTGTACGCATAAGCGCCCATCGCGAGAATCACTGCACTGTTGAAGATGGCGAGGTTACGAACAATCTTAAGCACGGCCTTCTGTTGTGTGCTCACTACGTGTGCGGTTCGAACAAGTTCCGCTGTGCGGCCAAATTTAGTACGGATGCCCGTTGCCGTCACGACAGCCGTTGCCTCGCCACGCCTGACCAGAGCTCCCGCGTACGTGTTCACCTCTGGTCCAGCCTCGATCGGGAGGGATTCGCCCGTGAGCATAGACTGGTCGAGTTCGACCGATCCACTGATCAGACGCACGTCCGCCGCTACCACGCCGCCAAGGGACAGTTTCACCAGGTCGCCGCAGACCAGCTCCGCTGCCGGCACGGTCATCCATTTCCCATCTCTCTGCACTGAAGAGGTGAGCGCAAGACGGGATTTGAGAGCAACCAGTGTGGCCTGGGCTCGGCTTTCCTGAAAGTAAGCGAGAGCCGCGTTGAATAGAAGTAGCGTTGCTATGACGCCAGCTTCGTAATACTTATGCATGACAATCTCAAGAACAATGGCCCCTTCAAGCAGCCATGGCACGGG
>CAILBQ010000436.1 GCA_903832475.1 uncultured Acidobacteriota bacterium
AACCTTTCACAGCGAGAAGGTATCCACTGAACGGACGCAAATGTGGGACCCCATCCTTACAGAACTCTTCTGCTAAAGGTGGGGAGAAAGCTTTTCGGGAGCCAGCTCAAGAAACCTGGGAGAAACTCGCCACGTTTGAGAGCCCGCCCAGTAGCAACAGCAGCAGCGCTTTCTGCGCATGCATGCGATTCTCGGCTTGTTCAAACACAATCGACTGCGGCCCATCCAACACAGCATCGGTGACTTCAGCATTGCGTCGAGCCGGCAGGCAATGCATGAACACAGCATGTTTCGCGGCGCGATTCATCAGGTTTTCATTCACTTGAAACGGTCTGAAAATTGGCGCGCGCTTGGTCGACTCATGCTCAAACCCCATGCTCACGCAAACATCCGTGTAGACCGCGTCCGCATTTTCAACGCCCGCCTGCGGATCCTGCGTTAGCCGGATCTCGCAGCCGTTCGCTTCCGCTTTCTCTCGCGCCAGAGTGACAATCTCGATGTCCGGCGAATAGCCGCGCGGCGTCGCAACCGTGACATTGGCGCCCAGTTGCGCGCCCGTCAGCATCAGCGAATGGCAAACATTATTTCCATCGCCCACATAGGTGAAGTTCAGTCCCCGCGCCGTGCCGAAGTGCTCTTCCAGCGTGAGAAAATCCGCCAGCGCCTGGCAGGGATGCTCAAAGTCTGAGAGCGCATTGATCACCGGCACACGCGAATTCGCCGCCATCTCCGTGATCGTGTCGTGCGCATAGGTCCGCAGCACAATCACATCCACCCATCGCTCTACATTGCGCGCAACGTCGGCAATCGACTCGCGCTCGCCAAGTGGAGAGTTGGTCTGGTCGACAAAGATCGCATTGCCGCCCATGGTGTTGATGCCAGTCTCAAAGCTCAGCCGCGTGCGCAGGCTGGCCTTCTCAAACATCAGCACCATCTGCTTGGCATCCAGCGCATGCCGATACTCGCGTGGATTGCGCTTGACGTCATGAGCCAGTTTCAAAATCGCCCGCACTTCGCCGCTCGACAAATCGTTGATCGAGCACATGTCTTCGCCCGCCAATCGCGCCGCGGCAGACAACACATCCTGATCCTTGAACACGGGTCCCGCCTCGGCAACCCGTTCAATCACTGCTTTACTCGCCACGAAGCTCTCCTTCTACATGCGCTGTGCTGCCCACGGCCGCGCCATGGGCGTGTTCGGTAAAGACCTCATCGAGCGCAGCAATTGCTTCGTCGACGTGTTGCTTTTCCAGAATGTACGGCGGCAAGAACCGCAGTACCGTATCGCTTGTGCAATTTATAAGAATGCGCCGCTTCAGCATCTCCTTGACTGTTGTCTTACCTAAGTCGGCGGAATCCAGTTCCGCAGCCACCATCAACCCCTTACCGCGTACATCAACGATGGCGTCATGCTTCGCAGCAAGTCCGCGCAATTGATGCTGAAAGTAGTCGCCAACTTCGTTTACGTGATCCAGCAGCCCTTCTTGATCGATCGTGTCAATGACAGCAATCGCTACCGCGCAGGCCAGTGGACCACCACCAAATGTCGTGCCATGCATCCCGGGATGAATGGCTCGCGACACTTCTTCCGTGCATAGAACGGCTCCCAGCGGAATGCCCCCAGCCAGCGGCTTTGCCAGCGTTGTGATGTCCGGCTGAATGCCGTAGTGCTGGTAAGCGCACCACTTGCCTGTGCGTCCCATGCCCGCCTGGATTTCATCAACTACCAGCAGCGCTCCAGTAGATCGCGCCAGTTCCTGCGCCGCCTCAAAGAATTCCTGCGACAACGGCCGTATCCCGCCTTCCCCTTGAATAGACTCAACCAAAATCGCGCAAACCTCATGCGAAAACTTCGCACGCAGGTCTGCCACATCGTTGAACCGCACAAACTCCACACCCGGCACCACAGGACCAAACGGCTCGCGATACTTTACCTTGTACGTTGTCGAAACCGACCCAAACGTGCGCCCATGAAAGCTTTGCTCAAGCGCCAGGAACTTCGTCCCAATCGTTTTGCCTTCCGATCGCAGCACGCCCGCATGGGCCCGAGCCAGTTTCATCGCAGCTTCCCACGCCTCGGTACCAGTGTTGGC
>CAILBQ010000437.1 GCA_903832475.1 uncultured Acidobacteriota bacterium
GATCGCCTTCCTTGTCGCCGATGTACCAGGAGAAGAGAATGCCGGCAACCGCGGCTATCCCGGTCAGCAGCACCAGCACGCGGCTGATTCCATCGGCGGCCAGCGTGTAATGAATGCCCATGGCCGGTACCCAGGCAAGATTCGCGACCTCGATCGAACCTTGCGACCCGGCGGCAACAAATTCAGCCAGCGCCACAGTCAGCCCGGCCAGCGCGACCAACAGTGCAAAGACGCGCGCGAACTTCGCCGCTGCCCGTGGCAACACTGCCAACACCAGTGCGCCCGCGAATGAGAGGTAGATCGTATACGCCAGCATCAGAGTCTCCACCCCGCGAGCAAATAGGTCACTGTGGCGTTGACGGTGCCCAGGATCAGTTGCGGAAACAAGCCAAGAACCGCCATCAGAATCAGCGCCGGAGCGACCGCCAGCCGCTCACCGGTGGTGAGATCCGTGAACGCGGCCCATCTCTGTGGCAGCGGGCCCGTAAAGACGCGTTGAATCACCGTGAGGATCACGGCCGCAGTGATCAGCAGACCCAGCACCGCAACCGTCGCCGAGATCCACGTCAGAGGGAAGATGCCGCGGAAGATGAGGAACTCACTGACAAAGCCATTCAACCCGGGCAATCCCAGCGAGGAAAAGAGCGCGATGCCCATCAGTCCGCAGAAGACCGGCGCCGGCTTGCGCAATCCGCCGAAGCCGTCGATGTTGAGCGAAGTCGCCAAGGGTCCGGTGGTGCGTTCCTGCAGCATGGCCAGGAACCAGAAGATGGTCGCTGCGGTCAGCCCGTGATTGAACATCTGCAGGATCACACCGTCGAGTGCAGCTGTCTGAGTCAACGTGGTCGCGCTTCCCTGCCCGTTCGGAATAGCAACAGCAAAGATGGCCAGCAGGCAATAGCCAAGGTGATTCACCGAGGAGTACGCGAAGACGCGGCGCAGATCTTTCTGCACCACCGCGGCCCATGCGCCTGCGACGACGTTCAGCACCGCCAGCCATAGCAGCGGCGTGCGCACCTGCGCCAATTGCTGGCCAAAGATGGGCAGCGCCAGTCGAAGCAGGCCATACACACCCATCTTCGACATCGCGCCGGTGAGCAGCATGGTCACTTGCGGTGGAGCTTCGGAATACGCAGCAGGCGCCCATGTGTGGAACGGCATCAGCGGCACCTTCACGGCGAAGCCCAATAAGACCATGAGCGCGAGCCACAACGCGACTGGGCCGAGATGCGATTGAATGGCTGTCGCCAATTCTCCGCTCGAAGCCATGCGCGTCAGCACTTCAAAGTCCATGCTGTTCGTCGCCTGGTAGAGCGCAAGAAAAGCCAGCAGCAGGGCCACCGAGCCAACCATGGTGTAGACAAAGAATTGTGTCGCCGCCGGCCCGCGTTTCTCTCCGCCCCATAGCTTGATGAGGAAGAACGCGGGGATGAGGCTGAGTTCCCAGAACAAGAACCAGTGAAAGAAATTCAGCGCGGTAAACGTTCCGAAGAGGCCAGATTCCAGCAGCAGAATCAATGCGAAATAGAGACCCGGCTGGCTTGCAACCTTCTTCGAAGCCACGATAGACATCAGGCATACGATGGCCGACAGCAGCAGCATCAGTCCGCCCAGACCGTCCGCGCCGAGATGATACTCAATGCCGAGCCCAGGCACCCAATCGGCACGCTCGACAAACTTCATGCCGCCGCCGCTCGAGAAGCCTGCGCCAATGCCGAGCCATATCCACCCAGCAAGGCCCAGCGAAGCCAGCGCCGTGACCGCGGCTATGCCTCGTGCCAACGACGCGCGTTTCGTCATCAGGCACAGCAGGCCGCCCGCTACCGGCAGCGACGTCAAAATGCTAAGTACCGGCATCATAGGCGCACCTGCCCCATGGCCGCGCCCACTACCAGAGCCAGCCCGGCAAGCAGCAATACGCCAAAGGCAAGCATGCGCAGGTAGCCCGGAGTTCGCCCAGCCTGCAGCCACGCCAGCACTCCGCCGCCGGTCACCAGCTCTTCGCATCCCTTGTCGAAAATGCCGTCAATCCCCTGGGAATCCAGATTCTTGTTGAACCATCCCAGCCCGCGGAAACTGTCGCTGACTGCAGAGACCAGCCCGCCCCACACGCGGCGATCGAGCCAGCCCGCCAGAGAAGCCAGCCAGCCGTACCAGCGCAGGACGGTCGCCTCGTAGAACTCGTCGAAGAACATGCGGCCGGCGAGGAACGCCCAAATGCTGGGCGATGCTTTCTCAAGAACATCGACAATCTCCCCAGGAGCGGTGCTCTCTTCGTCGCCATGCTCCTGGCGGTGCTTGTGGAAGGGCGCAAGCGCGGGAGCAGCGATGGGCCGCCGCGCGTACAGCCACCATCCGACGCCCAAACCAGCAAACACCAGCAGCGAACTGAACGTCATCAGAAGAACTAGCCCCGGCTCGTTGAAGCCAGCCAGCCCATCGAAGGCCACCGGCTTGCTTTCCAGGAAGCTGCTAAACCACGGCCATGCCGGCGTACCGAAAAATCCCAGGCCCACTGCGAAGACGGCCAGGATGGCCAGCGGCATGGTCATCACCGAAGGACTCTCGTGCGGTGTGCCGTGGCCGCGCCACTTGCCAAAGAAGACATATGAGACTTGCCGCGTCATGTAAAAAGCCGTCAGCAGCGCGCCTATCAGCAGCAGCACAAACGGTCCCTGCGACACCGGCCAGTTATGCGCCGAGCCGATGATGGCATCCTTGCTCCAGAAGCCGGAGAAGAACAGCGGAAAACCGCTCAGAGCCAGCATTCCACAGCAGTATGTCCAAAAGGTCCAAGGCATGGAGTGCCGCAGGCCGCCCATGTGACGAATGTCCTGCTCCTCGTGGCAGCCATGGATGACCGAGCCCGCGCCCAGGAAAAGCAGCGCCTTGAAGAAGGCATGGGTGATGAGGTGAAACATGCCCACAGCCACGCCGCCTACCGCGAGTCCAACCATCATGTAGCCCAGTTGCGAAACCGTAGAGTAAGCAAGGATGCGCTTGATGTCGTTCTGCGCAACCGCAACCAGCGCCCCAAACAACGCGGTGAGCGCACCGACCCATGCAACCACCGTCAGCGAAATCGTCGGCGTTCCGGGATGAAGACTGGCGCTCATCAGCGGATAGACACGCGCGACAAGATACACGCCTGCCGCAACCATGGTTGCGGCGTGGATCAGCGCCGACACCGGCGTGGGACCTTCCATCGCATCGGGAAGCCACACATGCAGGGGAAGCTGACCGCTCTTGCCTGCGGCTCCGGCAAAGATGAGCAGGCCGATAGCCGTCGCTGCACTCAGGCCAAGCGCGGCAGGTTGCGCCAGCAGCGTTGTCAGCGCGCGCGATTCGATGGCGCCGAAGCCGACGTTGTAGAAGAGCAGCGTGCCGGTCTGCGCGAAGAGCCAGACGATGCCCAGCAAAAAGAAAATGTCGCCGATGCGCGTGGTGAGGAAGGCCTTCTTCGCTGCCGCCGCTGCGCTGGGCTTGTGATACCAGAAGCCGATGAGCAGGTAAGAGGTGAGCCCCACAATCTCCCAGCACATGAACAGCAGCAGCAGGCTATTGGCAATCAGCACGCCCAGCATGCCGCCGGCAAACAGCGAGAGGAAGCAGAAGAAGCGCGTGAAGTTTTCGTCATGCGCCATGTAGCCGGTCGAGTAAATGAAGATCAACAGGCCTACGAACGTGACCATCACCAGCATCACGGCGGCAAGGGGATCGAGCAGCCAGCCCAGTTGCAGTTGCGTCGCGCCCATGTCGAACCAGTTGAAGTTGACGACCTCGCGCGTTGCAGCGCCCGCATGCCACGAGGTGAGCACATGACCAAACGCAGCGATGGCGAGTAGCAGCGAACAGCCCAATCCGCCGATCGCCAGCGCCGCGGCCAGCCTTCGCTGCGGCTGTTTCAACAACGCAATCAAGCCAGCAGCGAGCATAGGAATCGCCGGGATCAGCCACAGGATGCGCACGATCGTCGCGGCTGCTCCCTCGATAAACTCGGGCTTGAATGGGGCCGCGTTCTCCTGCGCGAACCATGATGCTGCAAGGGATGCTGTGTGTATCGTAATCACTCGTTCATCCCTTCATCCGCGTCATGGCATCGAGGTCGGTGGTCTTGGAGTGGCGATGATAGGCAATGGCCAGACCCAGCCCGACGGCCGCTTCCGCCGCCGCCACGGCAATTGAAAAAATCGCAAACATCATGCCGCGCAGAGCATCGGAATGACCCGCCGCATGCTCGCCAAATCTCCAGAACGCAATCAGGTTCAGGTTAGCGGCATTCAACATCAGCTCAATGCCAATCAGCACAAGGATGGCGTTGCGCCGGGTCAGCGCAATGGCCAAGCCGATCGAGAAAACCAGCGCGGCAACCAGTAGAAAAGCGGAAAGCGGTGTCATCGGCCACCGGCTTTCTTTTGCGGCGCTTCCGGCATAGCCACGATAACCGCGCCGATCAGGGCAACGGTCAACAACACGGCGACAATCTCCAGCGGCAGCACATACGTGCTCATCAGCGATTTGCCAATGGTCTGCACGGTGATCGCAGGCGCTGCGCTGGATGTCACGCGACCTGGCAGGCTGCGAACGACTGCCCATGCCAGCAGGGCAAACACAC
>CAILBQ010000438.1 GCA_903832475.1 uncultured Acidobacteriota bacterium
CCTGTTGCAAAAGACCCGAGCAGGAAATACTTAATCGCAGCTTCCGGGCTCTTGCCGTGGTGTTTTCTATATCCCGCGAGCACATAGGTCGAGATAGATGAGATTTCGAGCGCTATGAAAACCACCAGCAATTCCACCGCGCTTGTCAGCAGGCACATGCCGACAGCCCCGAAAACCATCAAAGCGAAGTACTCGCCGCGATGATGCTGCTTTTGAGGAAGCGTATCCAGAGAGATCAGCAGCGCAGCCAGCACGATCCCACAAATCAATACATGAAAGAAGACGCTGAAGGCATCCGTCTGCACGGTGTTGAAATAAGCTGTCCCAGCGGGCAAGGATAGTTGCCAGAGGCTTGCCAGGAGCGCTCCCGCCACGCCGAAAGTACTTACCCATCCCAACCCCCGTCGGGACGCAGTGGGAGGCAGCATCGCGTCGAGAACCATAACCACAACGCCGGTCAACGTGAGGACGACCTCCGGAAGAATCCGATAGAGGTCTGGCACGGTTTGGATCGCAGCGGTTGACACCGGATTCATTGCTGGGCTCCTTCGTCCGGCTTGCTGCTGTTCATGATGATCATCCTGCGCGCGCCCGGAGTCGATTCATACTTCTGTCTCAGAGCCGGATAGCCCGCCGCCTGGTCTACGCCTGTCTGGATACCTCTCAGCCAGATGTTTGGCAGAATTCCCATGACCAGCATAAGAACCGCCAGCGGCCAGAGAATCAGCTTTTCCCGTACATTCAGATCCAGCCGCGGGTAGTCCAAAGCCGGGTCGGTCACCAGGGCAGACTGCGGCCCCTGAAAGATGCGCTGAATCAATGACAGCATGTACGCAGCTGACAGAATCACTCCCACGGTTGCCGCGGCGCCCCAGCTCTTGCTGACTCCACCGAACGTACTCGAGAGAACAAGGAATTCCCCGACAAACCCGTTCAGCATTGGGAGGCCAATGAGCGCCAGGCTGACGAAAACAAATAACGTTGCCAGGGAAGGCGTTTTCTTGGCCAGCCCGCCGTAGAGCTTGATGTCGCTGCTTCCGAATCGGTCGTAAAGCACGCCAAGAAGCACAAACATGGCCGCTCCCAGTACGCCTTCATTCAGCGTCTGGAAAACCGCTCCATCCAGCCCCGCCAGCGTAAACCCATAAATTCCCAGCGTCGCAAAACTCAACGCACTGAGCGTTGCGTAAGCCAGCAGCTTCCAGAAATCCTTCTGCACCAGCGCAAGCAATGCTCCATACAAAATGCCGATCGCCGCCAGTGCAATCAGTACCGGGGCAAGCCGTCGCGCCTGGTCCGGGAACAGTCCAATATGAAAGCGGATCAGGGAATAAAGCCCGAGCTTTCCGGCCACCACCATGGCCATCGCCACCGGGGCTTCGCTGAACGTGTCGGACAGCCACCCATGCAGCGGGAATACCGGCACCTTCACCGCAAAGGCAAAGAGAAATGCCAATGACAACCAGAACAGCGCAGGGTAGGGGACCTGGCCTGACAATACTGCTTCACGCAGGCTGAAAAAATCGAAACTGCCCACCGGTCTTTCTGTGTGCGCATACAGATACAGCAGC
>CAILBQ010000439.1 GCA_903832475.1 uncultured Acidobacteriota bacterium
CTTGCTGGCTTTCAACTCGGACTGCAAGTCGGGGGTGAGCGCGCCTTTGGGGGCGTTGAGGCGCAGAGTGTCGCCCTCCAGGGTGAGTTGCACGCCCATGGAGCGAAGGCGCGCAAGCAGCTCTTCGGGTGAGCCGGAAAGTGGGGTTGCGGGTGGCTGGCTCATATTTGAATCTCATCCCGTTCCGTTGCGGCGGCTTGCTCTTCGACGACGCCTGAGCCCCATAGGACGAGGTCAAGCGCCATGGCCATCTGGGCCGGCGTCGGGTACTCGAAGGCAAATGTGGGGGGAAGCGGGTGGCCCATCATCGACTGGAGGTGATTGCGGAGATCGACGGC
This sequence comes from uncultured Acidobacteriota bacterium, assembly GCA_903832475.1. Classification (GTDB taxonomy): domain Bacteria; phylum Acidobacteriota; class Terriglobia; order Terriglobales; family Acidobacteriaceae; genus Acidicapsa. The sequence goes on from CAILBQ010000439.1 coordinate 339, forward strand.
CATCAGGGAATCGAGGCCGAGATCGGCGAGGCGGTCGTGAGCGCCGGGCAGTTGTCCGCGGCGGTAGCCGAGCACGCGGGCAGATTCCTGGCGGACGGCCAGCTCAAGAGCGTCGAGGCGGCTTTCGCCGCGCTGGACGGTCCAGCGGGGATTCGCCGCGGGGCCGGTTGGTGAGGGAGCTGGATTTGGGAGCGGCACACGCAGGTGCTCGAGCCAGTGGCGTGTTCGCCGCGCTTCGTAGAGGGGAGCGAGCGTGGCCCAATCGATACGGGCGACCATGGCGCTGCGGACATTTTCGTGGATCAGTATGCTCATCCATTGAAGTGCGCTTGCGTAGGACATGAGGAGCAAGCCGCCGGAAGCGAATTGCTGCTGGAGATCCCCTCCGGCCAGACGCATGTTAGCCCAGCTTCCCCAGTTGATGGAGGTAAAGGGCAGGTTTTGGGCAGCGCGGAAGGAGGCCATGGCGTCGAGGAAGCTGTTGGCGGCGGCGTAGGGTGTCAGGTTTGTGGCGCCGAGGAGGGCCGTGGAGGTGGAGAAGGCGACGAAGAAATCGAGAGGCTGCGACTGGCTGAACCGATGCAGGAGCCACGTTCCATTGACCTTGGCGCGAACCATGGACTGGATCGCTTCGACGGAGAGGGTTGCGATGGGCGCCGCAATGATGTGGGCAGCCATGTGGACGATGCCGCGCAGCGGAGGCAGGTCGCTGCCAAAGCGGGAAAAGAGCGACTGCATGGCGTGGGGGTCGGCAATGTCGGCGAGGACGGCTTCGAAGTCAATGCCCTTCGCGCAAAGCTGGTCAAGCTCGGCATGGCGGGCTGCAATCGACTCCTGCGAACGCGTGACTAAGATCAGCTTGCCGAGGCGCGCCTGGCCGAAATATTCGGCGATGCGAAGGCCGAGTCCGCCGAGACCGCCGGTCAGCAGGTAGCATCCATCGCCGCGCAGAGGAGGCGGGGTTGATTCGGGAGTGCTTCGGGACGATCTGCGCAGGCGGAAGGCGCGGCGCTCTGTGTTTGTATAGGCGACTTGTTCTTCGCTGTCGGCCGACAGAAGTTCCTGGACGATGAGCGAGACGACCGCGTCCGGTGAAGTTTGAGAATCGAGGTCGACGATGCGCCGCAGGCGCTGCGGGGCTTCGAGAGTCGCGCATCGCGCCAAGCCCCAGAGGGTGGACTGTAACAACGCGGCCTGGGAGGTAACTGGATGGGCCTGCGCACCGAAGGTGAAGAGCCAGAGGCTGCTGACGGAAGGAGCGAGGCTGCGCCAGAGGTCGGCGGCCGCGGCGAGAAGGTCGACGGCTTGTTCGCCGAGTATGGCAGCTTCCTGGGCGGGATTGTCTGCGCGGCCTTCGCGCAGATCCAGGGTGCGCAGGTCAACAACCTGATGGGGGCAATCGAGTGACGGAAGGGACGATTCCTTTGCGAGCAGGCGAGCTTCCTGTCCATGAGAAAGCAGGCGCTCGACGACGGCGGCTGCAATGCCTTGAGGCGAGCCAAGAATGAGCCAGCGAGCATTCTGTGGAATTGCCGGGAGGGCGAGAGGGGCGGGCTGCCAGTCCTGTTCATAGAGCCAGTTTTCGCCTGTCTGTTCGGCGTGGATTTCTGCGGCGACCGGGCGCAGGAGGATGCCGGTTGCGCTGGCCAGCAGGGCGGAGTCGGTAGCGTCGAAGACGAGGATGCTGCCTTCGGCAGCCCCGTCTGGCTGCAGCAGCAGATGGGCTTCGACAAGCATCCGTGCGCGGAGAGGGCTGAAAAGATGAAATTCTCGGATGGCGGTCATGAGGCGAAGCTGCGCGTCGTCACCGGCGAGAGCGGCTGCGCCGAGGGCCTGGAAGCAGGCGTCGAGCAGCGCGGGATGGGGAGCAGCCGATGGGTCGATGCGGCCGTAAAGGGCTTCGTCCCACTCGATGAGGGCCTGAGCGGTGCCGGGCCGGTACCAGAGTTGGCGGATGGTGCGGAAGGCGCCGGTGAGGTGGATCTGCTGGTCGTCAAGCCGCTGGTAAAAGTCCTCGCCAAGCATGGATCGTGCGGTGGAACGGTCAAATGTGGGAGTCAACGCCGAAGAGGGTTCTGTGTCCGAAGGAGTCTGGACCACGGGATTCTGGATCGGATGAATGTGCCCGGTGGCGTGGAGACTCCATTCGAGTTCGCCGGGGCGGCGGGAGCTGATGCGGAAGCTTGCTGCCGAGCCGGGGAGCGGCGACAAAGCGGTCTGCAGGGAGACGGTATCCTGCCCCGGTTGAAGGGGACGGTGGATGGCCAGGCCGGATATTGTCAGGGCCGGGAGCGTCTGGGCGGCAGAATCGGGTTGGGTGTCGCGGAAAGCGCTCCATGCTTGGGAGACATAAGCGCTGGAGGGGAGGACCACCTCCGCTCCGACGCGATGGTCGTCGAGATGCAGAGGCAGGGGCCGCTGGAGCTCGGCGGCAAAGAGGGGGATGGCGGCATCGAGACGAACTCCGGCCAGGCCGTGGGTGGCCGTGGATTGTGTGGACAGAGGCTGGGCCGAGGCGGGTGCGTGTTTGGCTTCCGCTTCGATCCAATAGCGCTCGCGCTCGAAGGGGTACGTGGGTAGGGCGACTTTCCGGCCACCGCTTTCTGCGAGGATGGCCTTCCAGTCGAGAGGAGCGCCAGCGCTGAATGCTTCTGCCAGAGCAGATTGAAGCGCCGTGAAATCGGGCTCACGGCCGTTGGCGGAGGCGATCCAGCGCGTGGTGGAGGACTCACGCTCACGGCCGAAGACGGTGAGGACGGCGCGCGGACCCATCTCAATGGCCAGGTCGCAGCCGTAGGTTTGGAGGCGGTTAAGGCAGCGGTGAAACTGCACGGGCCGGCTGAGATGACTGGTGAAGTACTGCGCGCCGAAGGTATTGGCGTCCGTGACAAGTTCGCCGGTGAGGTCGGCGAGGATGGGCAGGCGAGGAGCGTGGTAGGAGTGCTGGGCTGCCTCCTGGTAAAAGGCGGGCAGAACACGCTGCATGGCAGGCGAATGCGAGCCGTAGGTGATGTTGAGGCGCTTGACGCGGAAGCCGGCGCGTTCGAAAGCCTGGGTAGCCTGCTCGAGAGGCTCGGCGCGCCCGCTGATGACCACGCTGGACGGCCCGTTGATGGCGGCTATGCTGACGTCGGCCTCATAGCCACGCAGGGCGGCGAGAACGTCTTCTTCGCATCCTGCGACGGCGACCATGCCGCCGGGATCGCCGAGCTCGCCGGTGGTGCGGCCGCGAGCGGCGATCAGGCGGGCTGCGTCGGCAACGCTGAGCACGCCGGCGAATGTGCAGGCGAGGATCTGTCCCATGCTATGACCGGCGACGATATGCGGCTCGATGCCCCAGCTTTGCCACATGCGCGCCAAGCCGTACTGGAAGGCGAACAGAGCGGGCTGGACCAGGCCGGACTGAGCCAATTCGTCGTGCTGGCTGCGGAAGATGGTCTCGATGCGGACGGGAAGGAGGCCGGTGAGTGCTTCGTCAATTTCAGAGACGGCACTGCGAAAGACCTGGCTATGTTCGAGCAGCGACAGGCCCATGCCGGCGTGCTCGCCACCCTGTCCGGAAAAAAGGAAAGCGATGCGCGGTTTGCGCGCCGGGGTTTGACCGCGGAAAACGCCGGTCTGCTGGGGTTGGTTTTCTGCGGAGTCCAGGCTTGTTTCTTCGCCAGCAAGGAGGGTCAGTTCTTCGATCAGATGCTGCTTTGATGCAGCGACAAGCGCCGCCCGCTGGGCAAAGTTCGCGCGGCCGGTGGCCAGGGTCCACGCAACGTCGCTAAGGCGCAGGGTTGAGTCTTCACGAAGGCAGTCAGCAAGCTGCGCGGCCATCCCTTTGATGGCTGCACCGGTATGCGCGGACAGGACGATCACGGACGGAGTTTCCGCCACGTCGGGCCGGGCGGCTTCCGGAGGAGCCTGGGACAGGATGAGGTGGGCATTGGTGCCGCTGAATCCGAATGAACTCACGGCTCCGACGCGTTCCAGACAGCCGGAGGGCAGAGCCCAGGGCTCGATAGCGGCGGGAACGCGCAGGTGATTGCTTTGCCACTCCACTCCGGCTGTGGGGGTGGTGAAGTGCAGGCTAGCGGGGATCTGGCGGCGATCGAGGCAGAGAGCGAGTTTGATCAGCCCGGCGATGCCGGCGGCGGACTCGGCGTGGCCAATGTTGCTCTTGACGGAGCCGACGACGAGAGGGTTCTCCGGCGAGCGGCCCTCGCCGAGAGCGGCTTGGATGGCGCGAAGTTCGATGGGATCGCCGAGGGGCGTGCCGGTGCCATGGGCCTCGACGTAGCCAATGGCTTCCGCGGGTAGGCCGGCGTCGGCCAGCGCGGTGCGGATGACGTCTTCTTGGGAAGGTCCGTTGGGAGCGGTGATGCCGCTGCTGCGGCCATCCTGATTTACAGCGCTGCCGCGCATGACGGCGACCACGCGATCGCCGTCGCGCAGGGCGTCGGCCAGGCGCTTGAGCACGACAATGCCGCATCCTTCGCTGCGAACGAAGCCGTCGGCGTCCGCTGAGAAGGCCTTGCAGCGACCATCGGGAGACATCATCTGGGCGCGCGACAGGGCCACGGTGACTTCCGGTGTGAAGAGCAGGTTGACGCCGCCGGCCAAGGCCAGATCGGTTTCGTTGAGGCGCAGGCTCTGACAGGCCTGGTGCACCGCAACCAGCGAGGCGGAGCATGCAGTATCGACGGCGACGCTTGGTCCGCGCAGGCCGAGGAAGTAGGAGATACGGCCGGCGGCGACGGCGTGCGACGCGCCTTGGGCGAAGTAGGCGTCGAGCTGAACGCCGGGCTGGTTCAGCGTGCGCTGGGCGTAGTCGGAGTTGCACAGGCCAACCCAGACGCCGGTGCGGCTGCCTGAGAGCGAAGGGGGAGGGATGGCGGCGTCTTCAAGGGCTTCCCAGGTTACTTCGAGAAGGAGACGCTGCTGCGGATCCATGGCCTCGGCCTCTACCGGAGCGATGCCGAAGAAGGCGGAATCGAAGTATTCGGGGTTGTCCACAAAGCCGCCCCACCTGGAGGCGACGCGGCCGGGTGCGTGTGGATCGGGATCGAAGAGGGCGGCGGCATCCCAGCGCCAGACGGGTACTTCGGTGATGGCATCGCGGCCTTCGGCGAGAAGCTCCCAATAGCTGGCGGCATCGCGCACGCCGCCGGGGAAGCGGCAGCCCATGCCGACGATGGCGATGGGGGCACGGTTCCGGGCTTCGAGCGAGCGGACGCGCTCCTCAAGCTCGGCTGCCAGCAGCAGCAGGCGCCTGGGCGAGAAGTCCGCGATGCGCTTGAGGAATTCGCTCAATTCTCTATTCCTGCCAATCTCTCTGTCCGTGCCATTTTCTGCTGCAAGAGGCGGTCGATCTCATCGTCTGACAGAGTGGCGACTCCGCTCAGCACATCGCCCGGCTGGCCGGGATTCTGCGGCGGCGAGGATTCGCTTGAAACTGAAATTGCTGGCATCTTCAGGACATCGTGAAAGACCCAGTTCGTCAATGACGCAAGAGTTGGATAGTCAAAGAGCGTGGTGGCAGGAAGTTTTGTCTCCATGTCTATGGACAGGGCGTTGCGCAACTCGATCGCGAGCAGCGAATCGAGGCCATATTCCTGGAGGGGGCGTGCTGGGTCGATGGGTTGCGAGGGCATGGAAAGGACCGAGCGGATGCGCTCTTCGAGGTGGGCATCGAGAAGGGCGCGACGCTGATTTTCGGGGCTGTCCAGCCAGGTGGCTTTCCAGTTACCAGTGGCCGCGGGATGGCCGGGCGAAAGGATAGCCGACGCTGAGGCAGTTGCGTGGGAAGCCGGTTTGGGAAGCGATTTTGGCCGAGCCAACAAGCGGGAGAGCAGATCTGCATTCGCAGCGGCTTCCGCTTTGGCGTGGCGGGACCAAACGGGCCAGTCCACCCAGGAGACCAGCGCCTGGGTGCGGTCGTCGAGGATGAGCCGCTCCATCAGGTCGAGGCCCTGGGAGGGTGAGATGGATCGAACGCCGGCAAGTTGTTTGCGATCGATGACGCCGTGGCGGACGGCGGCGCCGGTTTCGCTCCATGCTCCCCAGTTGATGCTGAGGGCGGTGAGGCCGAGACGGTCGCGGCGGAAGTGGGCCAGGGCATCGAGCCAGGCGTTGGCGGCGGCATGGTTGGCCTGCCCGGGTGATCCAAAGATGGCTGCGGCGGAGGAGAAGAGGACGAAGCAGTCGAGCGGGGTGGACTGGGTCAGCTGATGAAGGTTCCAAGCGCCGGCAACCTTGGGTGCGAGGACGTTTCGTAAGCGGGAAGGATTCTGCCGGGCAAGGCTGGCGTCGTCCAGCACGCCGGCAGCGTGGAAAATGCCGCGCAGATGGAAGTGCGCGGGGATGGAGGCGAGGGCGGAGGCTAGACTTTCGGGTTCGCAGACATCGCAGGAAGGGGTGAGGATCACGGAGCCGGAGGTTTCAAGGCGCGCGAAGAGCGCGGCGCTTTCAGCGTCGGGGGCGCGGCGGCCCAGCGCGAGGACACAGCCGGCGCCGCGGGCGGCGAGCCATTCGACGACGAGGCGACCCAGGCCGGAGAGGCCGCCGGTGACGACGTAGGCGGCGTCCTCGCGAATATGGAAAGGCGCGCGTTCGGGGGTTATGCCGGGGAGCAGAAGAACGCGCCCAATGTGGTGACCGGCGGCCATGAAGCGGAAGGCTTCCTCGGCGTGAGCGAGATCGAATCCCCTGTAAGGGAGGGGCTGGATGTTGCCTTGCTCGGCGTCGGCGAGGATCGCTTCCGTGGCGGCGCGGATTTCAGGAGGCAGAGAGATGAGGCCAGCGCGCAGGTGAACGCGATGGTAGGTGATGTCGGGGCGGATAGCGGCCGCTTCGGCGTCAGTCAGGGCGGTGTGGTCGCCAAGTTCGATGAAGCGGCCACGAGGAGCGAGCGAGCGCAGGCCGGCATTCGTCTTTTCTCCGGCCAGGGAGTTCAGAACAACGTCGACGCCGCGAAAACCGGTGGCCAGCAGGATCTCCGATTCAAAGGCCGTGGTGCGGGAATCGTAGACCGCTTCGGCGCCGAGGTCGCGGAGAAGTTGCCGTTTGGCTTCGCTGCCCGCGGTGGCGTAGAAACGGGCGCCAAGACGCCTGGCTTCCTGGACCGCCGCCAAGCCGACGCCTCCGGCAGCAGCGTGGATCAGGACGGTCTCGCCGGGCTGAAGGCGGGCTATAGTTTCAAGCGACCAGCGCGCGGTGAGGAAAGGGATGAGGAGGGTCGCAGATTCTTCGGGGGTCAGAGCGGCCGGCTTCTTCCAGACGCGGTCACGAGGAATAGTAGCGAAATCGGACATCAGGCCGGAGGCGATAGCGACGACTTCATCTCCCAGTGCAAGATCGGTGACTGCGGATCCAATGGTGACGACGACGCCGGAACACTCGCCCCCGGGGGGATCCGGATGGGTTTCGCCTGGAACGCAGGCGCTCAGAACTTCGTGAAAATTGATGGCAGCTGAGTGGACGGCGATTTCGACCTGATTCGGGCCCGGCGCCTGGCGCGACTCTGTCGAGGGCCTCAGGTCGCGAAGGAGGCCGGATGCGGGCAGGTGGAGGCGGCGGGTTTCTGAGGGCGCTGGAGTACTGGCTGGACAGGTCAGCTTAAACGGGGTGAGACGCGGACCCCAGAGGGCGGCGCCACGGAGGGCGAACTGGGTTCGGGCGGTGGGGGCCTGTTCGGCGAGTTGCCATAACTTTCCCGCCTGCTGGAGGGGGGTTGCACCGGGGTCGAGGTCGACAGCGGTGGCCTGGATTTCTGGAGACTCGATGCGGACGCTGCGGGCGAAGGCGGCCAGGGAAGCGCCGTTGGGGGTGGTCGACGACGGCCCGAAGGCTCCGCGGCTGACCAGCCAGAGGTGGGAGGCGTGGCCGCCGGCAAGCAGAGCCTGGGTCCAAGCCAAGGCTCCTTCGAGAAGGTTGAGTTGCCAGGCGAGGGGATCGACCGTGGCGGGATCCTGATCTGATTCGACGCCGGGGAGGTAGAAGATGTGACGGTTTGCCGGCGGATGGAGCGAGGGACCACTGAACCAGGGATCCAGTACATCCTGCGCTGCGGATAAGCCGGCCATCGTGACCACAGCCCCGCTCGCGCGGGCGACCTCGGCGAGCGATACCGCGAGGGGCTGGTTCGCCGAATCGTTGCTGACGATGAGAACGTGGGACACTGCGATGGCCGCGGAATTCGGGTCAGGAGAGGGAAGTTCGACTGACAGTTCTTCCCATTCGACTTCATGGAGCCAGCCGCGGTAGGGATCGCGTTCCGGCTCCACCAGGGTAAGGCCTTCCAAGAACAGGAGGGGGAGGCCATCTGTATCGAGACCGGTGATGTCGACGGTGAGCGCACGGCCCTGGCGGCTGTGCACGAGCGCGTGAGCATAACGGAGCCGAGCGGGATCGCCGTCGAGCTGCAGGCTGCGAAGGGCGGCGGGAAGAGCCGGTGCGGTGTTCGCTGCCGGAGTTCCCAGGGCGGCGGCGGCCTGCAGGCAGGCATCGAGGAGGATGGGATGGATTTCGTATAAGGAGGCTTCGGCGGACACAGCGGGGGGGAGTTCGATGGCCACCAGGCTCTCGTCCGCGCTTCCGCAGGCTTGCTTGACGGTCTGGAGTGGGGGGCCGAAGTCGAGGCCGATTGCCTGGAAACGGGCGTAGAAGGCGGCCGGGTCCCAGGTCTGCGATGTGTGGGAACGGGCAGCATCGAGATCGATGGCGGATGCGGGGGTGGGCGTGGCCGGAGCGAGAGAGCCGGTGGCGTGGAGTGTCCAAGCAGCGTCGGCGGAGTCGCGTGACGAAGACGGAGCGCTGGCGATTTCGAAAGTCCGGCGGCCGGAGTCGTCCTCGGCGAGGAGAACGGTTTCGAGCAGGCGCGACTCGTCGAAGACACAGGTTTCGCGAAATTCTACGTCGTGTGCAGCCCATGCCGAGCGCGCACCGGCGGCGCGAGCGGCGGCGAGGGCCATTTCGAGGTAGGCGGCTCCGGGAAGCACGCGCTGGCCGAGCACGACATGATCACCCAAATGCTTTGGAGAGGTTGGGGAGAGAGTGGCGTGGAATGTCGCGGCCCCCGATCGCAGGCGAAGGCGGTCGCCCAGCAGTGGGTGGCCGGTGGGTATGCGGTCCGGTGTGGGCGCGGCGGTCGGGTTCGGGGCGCCTGCGAATGAGGTGCGATGTTCGGTGAACCAGAAACGTTGGCGCTGGAAGGGGTAGGTGGGCAGGGGTGCGCGGCGGAAAGGGCGGCTTTCGTGGATCGCTTTCCAGTCCAGATCGACTCCCCGGTTGAAGAGACGGGCGGCGGCGTTGAGCAGTTTGCCGGTGTCGACCTCGCGGGCGCTGCGAGAGAGGGACGCGACGCGCCGCTCCTCGGGGATGCCGTTGCTTTCGGCCAGGACAAGGAGTTGCGGCTGGGTCCCTAGTTCGAGGTAGATCGGACTGCCGGAGGCTTCTATGGTGGAGAGGCTTTTCTGGAACTGAACGGTGTGGCGGAGGTGTTCCCGCCAGTATTCGGCGTCAATCGGCTTTTGGCGGCTGACGGGTTCGCCTGTCAGGTTCGAGATCCAGCGGATCTCGGGAACGCGGAAGCGGATGGTGGAGGCTTCCTGGGCGAATGCATCGAGCATGGGATCGAGCGCGGCGGAGTGGAAGCCGTGGGAGGTGCGGAGGCGCTTGTGGCGCAGGCCATTGGTGCGGAGGAGGGATTCGAAGTCGTCGATGGCAGGGAGGGCTCCGCTGACGACGACGCTTTCGGGGCCATTGACGGCGGCGATGCTGAGGGTGGTTTGAAGGGAAGACTGCTGAAGAAGGAGGCGGATCTCGGTCTCGGAGGCGCCAAGGGCAATCATGGCACTGGGCTGGGCGAGGTGGCCGGTGAGGCGGCCGCGGGCCGCGACCAGGCGGAGGGCGTCTTCCGGAGAGACCACACCGGCGACAGTGGCGGCGACGTATTCCCCTAGGCTGTGGCCAAGGACGGTGGCGGGCTCGACTCCCCAGCTGCGCCAAAGCTCGCTGAGCGCCCAGCCGAAGGCGAACAGAGCTGGCTGGAGGAGCTGGGCCTGCTGGAGTTCGCCATTTTGGCCGGCCCAGATTTCGGAGATGCTCACACCCAGGCTGCCAGCTAAGGCTTGTTCTATGCGGTCGATTGAGGCGCGAAAGACGGAGCTGGATTGAAGCAGGTCTAGGCCCATGCCGGGGTGCTCGCTGCCTTGGCCGGTGAAGAGAAAGCAGAGTGACGGAGCGCTGGAGGCAGGAGTCTGTTGCAGAACGGAAAGCTGGCCGAGCTGGGCCGCGGCTTCTTCGCGGTTGCTAGCGACGATGGCGATGCGGGATCGCAGATGGTCGCGACACTGAGCGGCGGTGGCGGCGATTTCATGCCAGGTAAGGGCCTGGCCGGATGGGCTGGGTAGCCATCGGCGGTAGCGTTCGACCAAAGCCAAGAGAGCTTCGGGGCTGGCTGCGGACAGCGGGAGGAGCTGCGCGTTGTTGTTGGTTTCGTTCTTGGCCGGAGCTGCGGGGGTAGAGGGCGCCTGCTCCACGATCAGGTGTGCGTTGGTGCCGCTGAATCCGAAGGAGCTGACAGCTCCCAGGCGCGGAGCGGCTAATCCGTCGAGGCGGCTGGGAGCGGGCCAGGGGGTGAGGCTGGTAGGCACCGCCAAATGGAGGTCGGACCAGGGGACGTGTCGGGTGGGGGTTTGGAAGAGCAGGTGGGCGGGAATTTGTTCGTGCTCAAGGGAGAGCACCAGCTTGATCAGGCCGCCCAGGCCAGCGGCGGCTTCCATGTGGCCCAGGTTGGTTTTGAGAGAGCCTATCCATAGCGGCCGGTCGGCGCTGTGGGCTTGGCCGTAGACGGCGCCGAGGGCGCGCAATTCTATGGGGTCGCCTAAGGCGGTGCCGGTGCCGTGGGTTTCGACATAGTTGACGTCGGAGGCTTCGCAGCCGGCGTCGGCGAGCGCGCGCCGCATCAAGTCTTCCTGCGACGGGCCGTGTGGAGCGGTGAGGCTGCTGCTGGCGCCATCCTGATTAAGAGCGGTGCCGCGAATCACGGCCAGCACGGAGTCGCCGTCGGCGAGCGCCTGAGCGAGAGGCTTGAGGATGACCACGCCGCAGCCCTCGGCTCGCGCAAAGCCGTCGGCGCTGTCGTCGAAGGCCTTGGATCGGCCGTCGGGGCTCATCATGTGGGCGTGAGAAAGCGCGACGGTGGTTTCAGGCGCGAGGATGACGTTGACGCCGCCTGCAATGGCCAGGGTGCATTCGCCCGAACGCAGCGCCTGGCAGGCCAGGTGCACCGCGACCAGCGAAGAGGAACAGGCGGTGTCGATCGATAGGCTGGGTCCCTTGAGCCCAAGCAGGTAGGCGAGCCTGCCGGAGGCGATGCTGTGTGCGTTTCCCGAGGCGTAGTGGACGTCCAGCAGAGCGGGGTCGCCGGCGTGGAGTTGCAACTGGCCGTAGTCGCCGCTGGCGATGCCGAGATACATGCCGGTGCGGCTACCAGCGAGCGAGCGCGGCGGCAGGCCGGCGCGTTCCAGAGCTTCCCAGGTAACTTCTAGAAGCAGGCGCTGCTGCGGGTCCATCATGGCGGCTTCGCGCGGAGCGATGCCGAATAAGGAAGCGTCGAACTGGTCGATCTGGCGAAGGAAGCCGCCGAAACGGGAGACCATTTTGCCGGGCCGCGATGGGTCGGGGTCGTAATAGTCGTCCACGTTCCAGCGGTCTGCAGGGACTTCGCGGATGGCCTCGCGCCCTTGCTGGAGGAGGTCCCAAAAAGATTCAGGGCTGTCGACGTCGCCAGGGAATCGGCAGCCCATACCGATGATGGCGATCGGCTGGCGCGCGCGCGACTCGGCCGCGGCCAGCTTCTGCTTCATCTGCTCGACGGCGCGCAGGGCTTGGCGGAGGAGCGCTCCGTGGTCGACAGGGTTGTTGGCGGATGCCATAGGCTATTGTCCCAGCTGCAAGCGCAGAAGTTCGGCAATTTCGTCAGCCGACATGGCATCGAGTTCCGCCTCGGTATGGATGTCTGCGGCTGCGGCGGCACTCATAGGCGGGGGGGCGGGCAATGCGGGACCGGATTCAGCGAAACCCAGACGATCCAGTACCAGGCCAGCGATGGAGGCGCAGGTGGGGTAATCGAAAATCAGCGTGGAAGGGAGCTGATCGAGGGCGAAGACGGTCTGCAGGTCATTGCGGAGTTCGATGGCCATCAGCGAATCGAGACCGATGTCCATGAGGCGATCGTCCTTGGCTGGAGGGTTTGGTCGGCCCAGGATGCGGGCCACGGCGGAGGCGGTGGCTTCGACGACCAACGCAATGCGCTGGCGGGGGGAAGCCGATTGCAGGTCTTCGACGAGGCGGGAGGGTTGGCTTGCGGGGGCGGGGCTTTCCGGGTGCGTGGAGAGGGCCGCGAAGCTGTCCGGCTGGCCGCTGGTGGAAAGGCTTGCGCGGCCAGCTTGGGACGTTTCCGTTTCGCCGGCTGTTACAGATGCGACGGGTTTGTGCGCCAGCAGAACATGCAGGCCAAGTGCGTGGGTAGGCTGATCCGAGGAGGGTGCGGAGGCGAAAGATTCGAACCCCGCGCCTTCGAGTTCGCTCTTCCATCGCTCCACCGGCAACAGGGGCGAGCCGTCGCTGCGAGCGTCGTCGGTGAAATGCTGCCAGGCCTCGATCAGGCCGGTCGATACGTCGTGCCAGGCCTGGGCTGCCGTGGTTTCGACCAGAACCAGCGACCCACCCGGCTGCAGCACCTGGCGAACGCGGGCAAGGCTGGAGCGAAGGTCCTTTGCGGCGTGGAGAGCGTTGGCGATTACCACCACGTCATAGCGACTCTCGTGGGCGGCGGCGTCCTCAGACTTATCCAGATCGAAAAGGGTGAACTCCATGGCATGAGTCTGGAAACGAGTGCGTGCGCGGGTGAGGAAGAGGTCCGAAACGTCGCTGAAGGTGTAGATCACCTGCTCAGGGGAGAGCTGAGCGAGGATGGCGGCGGTGGTGGAGCCGGTGCCGGCGCCGATTTCGAGGATGCGCATGCGGCGCGAGAAGCCGAGGGCGGTGCGGGCCCGGGAGCGCGCGCGGGCGGCAACGGCGGCCGCCGCGATTTGATTGGCGTAGACCGAACCCGGCGACTGTTCGTAGAGTGCGGTGGCCATGGCGCCGTCGCCGCCGGGAAACAGCGTTTCGAGCGCGTTCAATTCGCCGCGAAGGACGCGTAGCAGGCTGGCCGCGCAGTGGGCGAGGTAGGTGCGAAGGGGCTGGTCCTGGAGGAGCAGGGATTCGGCTGCGCGCCAGAGTTGCTGCGGATCGGGCAGGTTGACGCCGGGGGCGAGGTGATACTGCGTAACGCCTTTGATCGTAGAGGGCTGCAGGAGGCCTTCCTCCGCGAGACGGATGAGCCAGAGATGCATGAGGCGTCGGTGCGCAGGGACGACGCCAAAATGTGTAGTCAGCGTATCGGCATCGAGAGGATGGCGGGGGTCCTCGAAGCAGCCGAGCGACTGGAGCGTTGCGGCGATCAGGGCGACTGCCCAGTCGTGGATGGCGTTTTGACGGGTTGCGAGATTGGCCACGTCAAGATGCATGGGAGTCATGGAAGCCTGGGTGGACGCGGCAACGGCCATGGGTTCGGCGAAGTGCTGTTGCGGAGGTGCAGCCGCGTTGAACCAGTAGGGCCGGCGCTGGAAGGGATAGCCGGGTAGAGACAGTTTGCGGTAGGGGAACTGGTCGGCGACGGCATCCCAGTTCAGGTCGATGCCGGAGGTGTAGAGCAGCGCGGCCGCGGAGAGCAGCTTGTGCCATTCGCCGGTTTCTCCGCTTTTGCTGAAGGATGGGACAAGGCCGCTGTGGGTCAGTTGATTGGCGTCGGCGAGGGCGACCAGATGCGGCTCCGCGCCGAGTTCGAGGAAGAGTGGGGAGCCGATCGCTTGCGCGGTCTGGAGCCCTGCGGCGAACTCGACGGTCTTGCGTAGATGATCGCGCCAGTAGCGGGCATCGACGGGACGATCGCGGTCGACAGTTCGGCCGGTGAGGTTCGAGACCCAGGTCACTTCCGGGAGCTTCCACTGCACCTTATCGGCTTCGACTTGGAACTCGTCGAGCATAGGGTCGAGAGCGGCCGAATGAAAGCCGTGGGTGGTGCGGAGGCGGCGGCAACGGATCTGGCTCAAGCCCAGGCTGGCTTCGAACTTCTCGATTGCTTCGGGCGCGCCGCTGACGACGATGCTCGACGGGCCATTCACGGCGGCGATGCTGAGGAGATGGCCGAGGGGCAGATGCGCGAGAGACTTTTCAATCTGCGTGCGTGAGGCGGCGACGGCCAGCATGGCTCCGGCCTGCGCACGCTGCTCGGTGAGGCGGCCGCGGGCGGCGACTAGGCGGATGCCTTCTTCCGGTGTCATGACGCCAGCTACAGTAGCGGCAACATATTCGCCAAGGCTGTGGCCAAGAACGACGCGCGGCTCAATACCCCAGGCGCGCCACAGTTCGCTGAGTGCAAAGCCGAAGGCGTAGAGGGCGGGCTGCACCAGGCTTGCCCGGGCCTGTTCACCGGCCTGGTTGGCCCAGATGGACGAGATGGGTGCAGGGAGGTCTGCGGCCTGATCCAGGCGGTCGACGGCGGCGCGAAAGACGCTGCTTTGATCGAGAAGCTCCAGGCCCATGCCGGTGTGTTCGCTGCCCTGGCCGGTGAAGAGAAAGCAGAGCGGTGGAATTTCACTTGCGGCTGCTGGTGCGGGTTGAGGCTTGGCCAGTTTGGCTTGCAATTCTTCCGAAGAGTTTGCGACATATGCGACACGAAAGGGGTGTTGGGTGCGACCGCGGGTGGTGGACTGGCAGAAGTCGGCGAAGTCCGCGGAGGGCGTTGCTGCGAGGCTTTTCAGAAGTGCAGACTGGGCGGCGAGCAGAGCCTTCCCAGTTCGGCCGGAACAGACGGCGACCTGCGAGGAGGATGCTGACCGGGCGTTCCCGGCTTCGGATTCATCGTCGATACAGAACTCTTCTAGCAGCACGTGGGCGTTGCTGCCGCTGAAGCCGAAAGAGCTGATTCCGGCGACGCGCCGTTGTTGGCCGGGACTGAGTTCCCAGTCGCGGTGTTCGACCGGGACTTGAAACGGCAGCGTTTCCCAGGGGATGAAGGGGCTTGGCTTCTTGAAGTGGAGTGAGCGCGGAATCTGGCAGTGCTGCAAGGCAAGCGCGGCTTTGAGCAGGCCGGCCATGCCGCTGGCGGCTTCCGTATGTCCGAGGTTGGTCTTGACTGAGCCGACAGCGATGGGCGAGAGAGCGGACGAGCGGGTGCGGAAGACTTCGCTGAGGGCCTCCATCTCGATGGGATCGCCGAGCGAGGTGCCGGTGCCGTGGGCTTCGATCATGCCGACCGCGTCGACGGTGAGGTCGGAGCGCTGGAGAGCTTCGCGAATCAGCGCCGCCTGGGCCTGACTGCTGGGCGCGGTGAGGCCGCCGCTGCGTCCGTCGTGGTTGGTGGCGCTGCCGCGAATCACGGCGAGAATGGAATCATGGTCGCGGACGGCATCGTCCAGGCGCTTCAAGATGATGACGGCGCAGCCTTCTGAGCGCACGTAGCCGTCGGCGGATTCGTCGAAGGTCTTGCACTGGCCGTCAGGCGCGAGCATGTGGGCGCGGGAAAAGCCAATGTGCATCTGCGGCGCTAGGATCACGTTGACGCCGCCGGCCAGCGCCAGGTCGGCTTCGCCGGCGCGCAGGCTTTGCGACGCCAGATGCACGGCAACCAGTGAAGAAGAGCAGGAGGTATCGACGGTCATGGCCGGCCCATGGACGCCGAGCGTGTAAGCAAGGCGGCCCGCGGCCATGCTAGGCGAGTTGCCGGAGCCGGCGTAGGCATCGATGCGCAGATCGTCCTCGACGGCGGCGCGGTAGTAGTCGAAATTGCTCAGGCCCAGGAAGATGCCGGTGCGGGTATCGCGCAGGCGGTCGGGCCGGATGCAGGCGTCTTCCAGGGCGTGCCAGGCGACTTCGTGGAGCAGGCGCTGCTGCGGATCGAGCATAGCCGCCTCGCGCGGGGCGATGCCGAAGAAATCCGCATCGAAGAGGTCGATATCGTCGAGGAACCCGCCGCGGGTGGACTGAATCGACCCGCGTGCGCTGGGGTTGGAATCGTAGTATTGGCGCCAGTCCCAGCGGCCTTGCGGGATCGGGGTGATGGCGTTGCGGCCTTCGGCGAGCAGATTCCAGAAGGAGGCGGCGTCGACGATGCCGCCGGGAAAGCGCATGCCAACACCGACAATCGCGATGGGCTTGGCGGCAGATTCCGCTGCCGCGGATTCCAGCTCAGCGACGCGGGCGCGCAGTTCGCGGATTTCCTGCAGGGCACGCTTGACCGGGGAAAGTTCGGGGGTAGGCGTTTGAATGGGCGCGGCGCCGGGTTGGCCGGGAACGATACTCATGGGCGCCCCTTTCGGTCCAGTTCAGCGAGGAGAAGCTCTTCAGCTTCAGCTTCGCTGATCTGGGACAGGTCGATGAACTCGTCGGGCGTGGCGGCAGGGACGGTGGGGTACGGCTCGGTCTCGGCCGGTTCTTGGAACACCAATGTAAGAAGGTGCTGGGCGAGGCCGCGGATGGTGGGGTGGTCGAACAGCAGGGTTGCGCTCAGCGGCCGATTCAGGGCGTGGGCCAGGACGTTGCGCAGTTCGAGGGCCATGAGCGAATCCAGCCCGAATTCCTGCAAGGGCGTGTCGCCAGGCATGGGGCGGCCAGCGGAGAGTCCGAGGACGGATCGGGCCGACGAGCGCACGTAGGCTTCCATGAGAGGAGTGCGTTCGGCGCGGGCTGCGCTGTGGATGGCGGCGATGGTTTGGGCGTCCTTGCTGGAAGTCAGGACGGGGACGGATGGCTGGGACGGTGCGGCGAAGGCTGGGCTGGAAGCAGCGGGCATGAAGCCGGCGAAGAAGGCCTGGGCTGGGGAGCCGTGAGGGAACTGATTGAGATACTGCTGCCAATCCAGGTCTGTGATGGTGAGGCGCGACTGGCCGGAGAAGATTGCCTGGCCGAGAGCCGCCAGTGCGGCGGCGGGAACCATGGGGTGTGCGCCCTGGCGGCGCAGGCGGGATTGCGAGGCGGGGGAAAGCTGGTCGGCCATCCCTCCGTTAGCCCAGGCGCCCCAGTTCACGCTCAGAGTGGTCAAGCCTCGCGCGGTGCGCTGAGCGGCGAGGCCATCGAGAAAAGCGTTGGCGGCGGCATAACTTGCCTGGCCGGCGGAGCCGAACTGCGAAGCCGCGGAGCTGTAGTAGACGGTCGTGAGAAGGGGATCGTGGGTGGTGAGTTCGTCGAGCATCCGGGCGCCGTCGACCTTGGTGCGCATGCCGCGGGCCAGTGTCGACGCGTCGAGGTCGGAGAGAAGGTGGTCGTCTGTCTCTCCCGCGGCGTGGATTATCACGGTTAACGGGGAAGATTTTCGGACTTGTTCGAGGACCGTGGAGACGGTTTTGCGGTCAGCAACATCGCAGGAGACGAGCTTAACGCGGACGTCCGATTGAGCGGCGTCGGCCAGGAGCTGCTGCGCAGCCGGGGATGTGCCGCTGCGGCTGAGCAGGACGAGGAAGCGCGCGCCTTGTTCGAGCAGCCAGCGGGCGGTGGCCACGCCAAGGGCGCCGGTGCCGCCGGTGATGAGGACTGCGCCGTCTCGCAAGCTTGATTTCCAGAGTTCCGGTGAGATGGGACGGGGCGGTTGGGTCAGGACTAGTTTGCCGATGTGCTGCCCACTGGCCATCGTACGGAAGGCGCTTACCGCATCGGCGATCGGGAAGACTTCGAGCGGCAGCGGAATGATCATTCCGGAGGAGAATGCGGGCGTGAGTTCAGAGAACATCTCTGCAATCAGGGAGGGATTCTGGCTGGCGACTTCTCCCAGGTCGAAGGCCCAGTAGCGTGCGTCGGGGCGCGCGGCTCGGGCCTGATCGGGGGTCCAGATGCCGAGCTTGCCGACTTCGAGAAAAGCGCCTCCCGTCGCGAGAGCGCGGAAGCTGGCAGCGATGCGGTCGCCGGAAAGGGAATTCAGGACGACGTCGACACCGCGCCCCTCGGTCACGTGCAGGACTTCTTCAGCAAAATGGGCGGCGCGGGAATCGAAAGCATGGGCGATGCCCTGCGCCTGGAGGTAGGCGCGCTTGGCCGGCGAGCCGGCAGTGGCCAAAACGGTGGCGCCGGCCGCGTGGGCGAGTTGGACGGCAGCTTGGCCTAGGCCTCCGGCAGCGGAGTGGATCAATACTGTCTGGCCCGCCTGCAGCGAGGCGAGGCGAGAAAAGGCGTAGTGCGCGGTGAGGAAGGCGACGGGAATGGTAGCGGCTTGGGCGAGAGTCATGGCCGGCGGCAGGGGTACCACGTATGCAGCGGGGACATTGACGGTGGTGCGAAGGCTTCCAGGAGCAAGGGCCATGACCAGTGTTCCTGGGGCAAGATCGGCGCAGCGGGAGGCTTGACTGCCGGTCTTGATCACAACACCGGCACATTCAGCGCCCAGGGGGGCGGAAGCTCCTGCGTAAGTACCCAGCGCGGTCAGCACGTCGCGGAAATTCAGGCCGTGGGCCAGCGGCGCGATCTGAACTTCGTCGGCGGCTGGGTCGGGCGTGGGTGAGGATTCGGGACGAAGGGTTTCGAGACGGCCGGGGCTTTGGATAATCCAGGCGGAATCATCGATGTGACGAGATGGCGAAAGGCCGGCCTCGACATGCGGCTGCAGGAAGTTGCGATGGCGCAGAGCGGTTTCAGTGGAGCGGGCGGAGAACTTGCCCGCAGGCAGGGAGCGGAGCCAGCGCGCGACTTGAGTCGATTCGGATGCGGCGATGGGTGAAAGGTGTGCGGCAGGTAGATCGAACTCGAGGACGTCGGCGTCGGCTGCGGGCAAGTCGAGCTGGTGTACGGCCAAAGCGGGATACTCGGCGCGGAGGGTCCTGAGCAGACCGAGCAGGGCGGTCTGCTCGGGGTCGACGGTTTCTCCGGTAGCGACGGCGACGGCGGCGCGCGTGATCAGGCAGATCCTGGCGATGGAGCCGGGGAGAGCTTGCTCGTGAGCTACCAGGCGCAGAAGAACGTCAGACATGGAGGCGAAGTCGCCGGAGAGAAGCACGTTGGCCGCAGGAGTCAAGGCTGGAAAAGGATAACGCGGGGATACGCCGGGAGCGGACAGGAAGGCAGCTTGTTTGCCCAGTGCGTCGGCAATGGATTGCAGAAGGCGCGAACCATGATTCGCGGGCTCTTCGGCGGATGCCAGAGTCCAGAGAGCTGAGTTGGATGGTTCCAGCGGGGTCGTTTCTGGCTCGATGGAATGCCAGGCGATCGACCAGATGGGAGCAGGCAACTGTTCCACGGGAACGGCGCGGACGCGGAGGCTGTTGATTTCCGCGACGGGAAGGCCGTTACTGTCGGCGAGAACAAGGTCGGCTTCGTAGCCTTCCTCTCCCGAGGGGTGCGTGCGCGCCAGCGCGAATTGGACGGGCGAATGGCTCAGAATGCGGTATTGACCAACGCTCATCGGCAAGACGGCCCGGCCACTGAGAGCGTCGGGGACGGTCGCCTGCAGCGTTTGCAGGCAGGCGTCGAGAAGCGTGGGGGCAAGGCCGTGATATTGCTGGACAGTGGGGGCGGCGATTTCGGCAAGGGCGTAATCCGTACCTCGGTAGACCTCGGCCAGAAGACGAAACGCCGGACCGTAGGTCAATCCGGACCGGGACAGATCGGCGTACAGGGCATCGGGCTGGACCCGCTCGATCGCGCTTGCGATCAGATCGGCTATCGGGACGGATGGCGAATCCGGCAAAGGCTCGCCGAGCTCCCAGAATCCGCTGGCGAAGGTCTGCCAGCCTCCATCGACCTGTGCGGCCAGGGTCAGGGCGCGTTCTGGCGTGACAAAGGTCTGTATGGCTACGGGTTGGGGCGTCGGCGTGAGGCGTCGGTGAACAGCGAAGTCGCGAATGGCGACGGGCACACCTCCCGCTGCGGCTCCCGCAGCCTGCGAGGCGATCTCGAGCCATCCTGCGAAGGGAAAGAGAGGTTTTTCCTGCCAGCAGTGCTGCGTGAGCCAGGGGGTTGCGGCCGGGTCCAGGATGGTTTGCCATAGCTGGCCGGGGAGAAAGGGCGAGTCAATGCGCAGGGTGGGCAGCGCGCCTTCGACTGACGGGATGGTGAGCGCCAAGGGCGACGCGGCGCGGTTCAATGGAGCCGGCAGCGGGTAGCGCTCACGCTGCCAGGGGTAAGGAGGCAGGTCGACCTGGTTGAGGGTCCCGGGGTAGATCCTGGCCCATTCCATGGGTACGCCGACCTCATAGAGCGCGGCCAGGGTGGTCGTCAGAGTGGCCCGTGCGCTTTGCCCTCGCCGCATGCAGGCGGCCGTGATCAAAGGATGCTGCCTAGGAGCGGCGGCCGCAGCGGTGGCGAGGACGGAGCGCAGAAGGACAGGGTGAGGGCCGATCTCGACTACGGCGTCACAGAGAGGAAGCAGCACTTCGGTGGCTTGGCGAAACAGGACCGGCTGGCGGATGCCGCGTGCCCAGTAGGCGGCGTCGCCATCGGATGGCTGCCAAGGCTGGCCGGTCACGGTCGAGATCAGGGCGATGGCAGGCCGGGACCGCGAGGAGGTTTCCTCCTCGATTTCAGCGCGCAGAGCATGGCTGGCTGATTCCATGGCCGCGCTGTGAAAGGCATAGGGGACTTCCACCCAGCGGGTTGTAACTCTCCGTGAATGCAGGACGGAGGCCAAGGCCTCAACCTCTGCAGTGAGTCCCGCAAAGACGACGGAGCGGGGTGCATTGATGGCGGCGATTTCTGGAATACCACTGGTCTTGGGAATTTCAGAGAGCAGGGCTTCGGCTTCGGCGAAGCTTATTTCTGCGGAGAGCATGCGGCCCGCGGGATTCGACCCGTGGGGCGAACCGGTGCAGCCCATATGGCTGCCTCGTTTGAGCGCCAGCCGCATGCCCTGTTCCAACGTCAGGACGCCGGCGGTCACGGCTGCTGCAATTTCTCCGACGCTGTGGCCGGTCGCGGCCGCGGGCACGATGCCCCACGCCTCAAGGGCCTTGACCAGCGAAATCTGCATAGCGAAGAGCAGCGGCTGCGCTTTTGCCGTGTCCTGAATCTGATTCGGATCGGCCGCGGTCTTACGCAAAGACCAGCCCGCATTTTTCTGGACCAGCGCTTCGCATAGGTCGAATGTTCTTTCTGCCTGGGGGATATCAAGCAGCGCAGCCAACATGCCCGGCCAGGCAGAGCCTTGTCCGGAGAAGACGAAGGCGACCTTTGCGGTTTGTTCGACCGGCAGGCATGAGCCTGGATTCAGGGCTGCGAGTTTTTCGTCCAAGATACTGGCTACATCGGTAGCCGAAGTGCCGGCCACCGCGAGGCGAAAGGGCTGATGATCGTGGGCGCGGGCGGCGGCGCGAGCCAGAGATGCGAGGTCTGCTCCGGGTTCGCGCAACAGACGTACCCAGTCCGCGGCCAAGCTTTGGAGACCGGCGAGGGAATGCGCGGAGATGGGCAGGCAGTAGGCCGGCGGCTCGCTTCCCGGGCTCCTGAGAGCTGCAGTCTGCGGCAGGAGCGGAGCTTCTTCCAGAATGACGTGGGCGTTGGTGCCGCCCAAACCGAAGGAACTGACCGCGGCGAAGCGCGGCTGCGGCCCGCGCGGCCACGAACACGGTTGATTGGCAAGGCTGAGACGGCTTCCGGTGCGGAGGCGAATCTGGGGATTGAGGCGGTTGAAATTCAAATTGCGGGGGATGGTCCGGTTTTCGAGAGCCAGAACCAGCTTGATCAGGCCGGCGACGCCGGCGGCTGCTTCGAGATGGCCGAGGTTGGTCTTGACCGCGCCGAGGACACAACCCGTTCGCGAGCTTGAGGAAGGCAAACCGTACACCGCGTCTAGCGCTTCGACTTCGATCGGGTCGCCGAGGGAGGTGCCGGTACCGTGGGTTTCTATGAACGAGATGTCGTCAGGAGTCGTCTGAGCGTCGCGCAGGGCAGAGCGCATGACGGCTTCCTGCGCCGGGCCGTTAGGCGCGGTAAGGACGCTGGAGCGGCCGTCGTGGTTGACCGCCGATCCACGAAGGACAGCGCGAATCGGGTCGCCCTGAGCGATGGCGTCGCCCAGGCGCTTGAGCACCAGCACGCCGCAGCCCTCGCCGGGGACGAAGCCATCGGCGGCGCTGTCGAAGGTCTTGGCGCGGCCGTCGCTTGAAAGCATGCCCCATTCGGCGAACACGCGCACTTCATCGGGCAGCAGCTTGAGGCTGGCTCCGGCCACCAGGGCCTGATCACATTCGTGGCGACGCAGCGACTGGCAGGCCAGGTGGGTTGCCACCAGGGACGAAGAGCAGGCGGTGTCGATGGCCAGGCAGGGGCCATGCAGATTGAGCAGGAAGGAAAGGCGTCCGGCGGCAACGCTGTGGGCTGCGCCGACGCCTGTATACGCGGTCAGTTCGGAGCCTTCGCGCATCTGCATGCGGAAATAGTCTGAGTTATAGACGGCGACGAATACGCCGGTCTCGGTGTTGCTCAGAGAACTGGGCGGCATGCGGGCATCGAGCAAGGCTTCCCAGCTGACTTCGAGGAGCAGGCGTTGCTGAGGGTCGATGGAGGCCGCCTCGCGGGGCGCGATCGAAAAGAATTCCGGGTCGAATGCGTCGACCTGGTCGAGGTAGCCACCTAACAGCAAATGGGGCGGCAGATATTCGCGCGCACCGGGCCAGCGCTCTTCGGGCATTTCACGAATGCCGGAGCGGCCCTCGTGGAGAAGCTGCCAATAGGCGCGGGGATTGTCGGCGCCGCCAGGGAAACGGCAACCCATGCCCACGATGGCGATGGGCTCGGTCATCATGCTTTCGAGAGCTGCGCCGGCTTCGGCGCGGGCCCGCTTGGAAGCTACGGTTTTGCGCGCGGCACTGATGGTTGGCGCGGCGGGCTGTAGCGGATCCTGCTTCTGATCAATCGCCACGCGCTGCATCTCCCGATTCCATCAGTGCACGCATGGCTTCTTCTTCAGAGAGCTCTTCCTTGGCCGCCTGATCAGACATGGGCCTCTTCTTCATTTCCCCAATGTTTACTCGTGAAGCGGATGTGCTCTCGCCCTTGCGTTCGCTCTTTGCCTCTTCCAATCCGAGGCGCTTGGCAAGTTGGATGGAGAGCAGGGCGATGCTGGGGTAGTTGAAGACGGCGGTTGCGGGCAAAGCCAGCCCCAGGGCTGCGTTGACGCGACGGATCAACTCCAGGGACATCAGGGAATCGATGCCCATCTGGCCAAAGGGTTGGTTGGAGGCGATGCGTTCCGGGGCGAGCTTCAAGACGCGGCTGGTTTCGGTTCTGAGTAGACCCTCGAGAATAGCGAGAACCTCGCGGTATGTCGTGGCGGAGGCCAATTCGGCGTGATGCGGCTGGCCGGCGTTGGCGGCTGCGGAAGTACGGGTATCGCCGCCGGCCTGCCCGACAACGTCGCGGAAGAGCGGAGGTGCGCCGTCATGCGCGGCTACCAGTTTCTCGGCGTCGATGTGTACGGCGATTACCTGCACTGGATTGGCGCGCATGGCCTCGCCGAGCAGGTTGACCGCCTCTGCCCTTTCGAAGCTGCCCAGCCCTGCGATGTCGTACGCGGTGATGGTCTGGGTGGTGCCGGCTTCGCGCGCCAGGCCCATGCCGATCCAGCCGGCCCAGTTGATGGAGCAGGCGGGCAGGCCAAGACTGCGGCGATAACCGGCGAAAGCGTCCATAAAGCTATTGGCCGCGGCGTAGCTGGCATGACCCGGGGCGGGGAAGACACTGGCCAGCGAAGAAAAGAGGACAAAGTAGTCGAGAGGCAAACCGAGCGTAGCCTGGTGCAAATGCCAAGTACCGCGGATCTTGGGTGCGAAGACGGCGTCGAAGCGCTCTGGCGTCATGTTCTCGATCAGGGCATCGTCGATGACGGCGGCGGCGTGGAAGACGCCGCGCAGCGGGGGATGATGGGCAGCGATGGTCTGCATCAGGGCTTCGACTGCATTCAGGTCGAGGAGGTCGGTGCGATGGTGTTCCGCCGTCGCGCCCTTGACACGCACACGGCGGAGGGTTTCCTCTTCCGCCGGGCCGGTGGCGCGCCGCGACACCAGCACCAGGTGGCCAGCGCCTTGCTCGGCCATCCACTCGGCCACGGCAGCGCCCACGCCGCCCATGGCGCCGGTGAGCATGTAGGTGGCGTCGCGGCGGAAAAGAGAAGCAGCGGGGTCCATTTTTGCAGGCAGTACCTGCAGCGCCGGCACATTCTCGAAGCCGAGCGCAAGCTTGCCGATGTGGCGCCCCTGGGCCATGAACTGGAAGGCTTCGATGGCCTCGGATGCAGGGAAGGTGCGGACGGGCAGGGCGGACCAGCGGCCGGCATCGATGGCGGTCATGATTTCGCGCAGCAGGCTTGCCGCGGCTTGCGGCTTGTCTTCGATCCAGGCGGCAAGATCAACGGCGAAGTAAGCGATGTTACGGCGGAAGGCTTTCAGGCCAACGCGGCGGTCGGCGTAGATGTCGCGTTTGCCGAGTTCGATAAAACGGCCGTAGGGGGCGAGGACGTCCAGGCTGGCGGAGATGAAGTCTCCGGCCAGGGAATTGAGGACGATGTCCACACCGCGGCCCTCAGTGATGGCCATGACACCCTTGGCGAAATCGAGGCTGCGGGACTGGAGAACGTGTTCGACACCCCATTCGTGCAGGAAGGTATGCTTTTCGGGCGAGCTGGCCGTGGCGATGACGCGCGCTCCCTGGGCCAGGGCGATGCGCGCGGCAGCCAGACCAACCCCGCCGGCCCCGGCATGGATCAGCACCCATTCGCCGGCGGCGAGGCGGCCGAGGTGGTTGAGGGCATAGTGTGCGGAGAGGTAGGCGATGGGCAGCGATGCGGCCTCGGCCAGGCTCAAGCCGCGCGGCACCGCTGCGACCAGAGAAGCCGGGATGCAGGCGTGCGAGGCAAGCAGGCCGATGCGGGTCGGCGATGGTGTCAAGGCAACGACCGCGTCTCCGACCTTGAAGTTCCCGACACCCGCGCCGACAGCGACGATCCGGCCGCTGCACTCGCCGCCCATCTGAATGACGTCGTCGGGATCGAGGCCAGGATAGATGCCGAGCGCCTTGGTGACATCGATGAAGTTAAGTCCGCCGTAAGCGATTTCTATAGCCACTTCGCCGATAGCAGGTTCATTCTTTGGGACGGCGCGCAGGCGCAGTTGATCAATGGAGCCGGGATGTTCGATCTCGACGCGGAACGCTTCACTCGGCGCGAGATCGCAGGGAGTTTGGTCGGCGGAACTGCGCAAGCAGGGCGAGATGCGTGCGGCATAGGCGAGTTTGCCTCGAAGAGCTATTCGGTTCTCCTGCGCGGAGACTATGCCGGCCTGTTGCAGAACGAGGCGGACGACGGCTTCCATCTCGGCCGGGTCAGGACCGGAGGAGGTTGAGGGGCTGAGGTCGATCAGGGATGGGCGCAGCTCGGGATGTTCGCGAACAAGCGTGCCACCGAGGCCCCAGACGGTTGATCCCGCGAGATCCAAGGCGGGTGTGGAGCCAGGTAAATTCTGGGTTCCGGCGGTGAGCAGCCAGATGCGTGGCGGATCGGCCCAGCCGGCACGCGTGATGGCCTGAGCCAGCGTCGGGATGAATTTTGTTCCGGTGGTTTGAGCGCGCATGAGTCGGTCGAGCGCGTCCGCTTCGTGGACCGGGCGCGTGTTTTCGGGAAGCGTCCACAGATCGAAGACATGGCTGATACGGCCTGCTTCCGCGGCTACGAGAGACAGGAGGGTATCGAGCGCGACCGGGTCGTTGAGCGGGATCTCATATTCATCTGCGCCGAGCAGGTCGAGGCGGCGCTCACCGGCTCCGAGCGGACGGAAGGTTTCGCTCCGCCAGACCAGGGTTGAGCGTCCAGCAAGTGTCGCGTGTCGTTGCGCGAGCAAGGATGCGGAGGACTCGCTGTCGACCGGAGCATCGGCGAAGATCAGCCAATGGTTTCCATGAGCGCTGCCCGGCGCGGGAGCTTGCAGAGGCGCCAGTTCTTGCCAGCCCATGGCGAAGAGGTCCGGGATGGCGTCCGCATCTCGCCCCTTGATCCGCTGGACGATCATGCCTTCAAGAATGGCAAGCGGTTCGCCGGAGTCGGTCTTGAGCAACAGGTCGATGGTCACGGTGGAGGCGCGCTGATCGGAGCTGACAAAGAAAGCCTCGGTTACGAGGTGCGTGGGCGCCTGGCCGGAAATTTTGGCGGGCGTGCCCAGAACGTTCAATCTGTTCACGTGCCGGGGCAGGTAGACGTCTTCCATCGACGTGCCGGCGCCCTGGGGTCGCAGGTGGATCATCGCCTGAAAGCAGCAATCGAGCAGCGCGGGATGAAACTGGTAGCCGGGCTGGCGCAGGTCGCTGGGAAGAGCGATGCGGATGCGCACGGCGGGACCGAACGCGGTTTGCCCGGAGACGAAGCTCTCCACCTGCTGGAAGCTGGGCCCGTACTGCAGTCCGCTGCGCGTGGCCTGGCGGTAATGCTCTTCGGCGCTGCCGGTCGTGGAGGATGATTCTTCGAGAAAGGAAGGATGCGACGCCTCGAGGGACGCGCAAGAGTCGTCCAGGTGTAGAGTTCCAGTCGAATGCTGTGTCCATCCGGCATCGCCGCTGCCCTGCCTTCCCATGAGGGAGAACGAAAAGCTTTCCGCCTTTCCGGGAATGCGGCGCAGGACGAGTTGAACCTCTGTCGGGTCGGATTCTGACAGGTAGAGCGCCTGGTCGAAGGAGACATCCTCGACGCGTGCAAATTTTTCTGGCGCCAGCATCGCGCCGGCCTGGAGGGCTACTTCAAGATGCGCAGCGGCGGGAAAGACGATGGCGCCGCCGACGCGATGGTCATTCAGATAAGGCAGAGCCGCGACGTCGGCAAGTACGGTGAAGAGCGCAATGCCGGGTTCGTTGGCTGGGTCGGTCCGGCTGATCAGAAGCGGGGAGAGGCGGGCGCCGGCGCGGGTGGACTTGCCCGCAACTACCGCGTCTTCCGGCCAGAAGCGCTCGCGCTCGAAGGGATAGTTAGGTAGGCTCAGGCGGTGACTCGCTTGGGTTTTCTGGCGGCCATTCAGAGCGACCCAATCGACATGGCCGCCGTGAACCCAGAAGCGTCCTACGGAGCGCAGGAAGGAAGTCATGGCAGGCTGCGCGCGAAGCAGAGAGGGCACGGCGACGGTTTGATTGGCCGCCTGGGCAACGCTGCGCAGAGTCGCTTCGAGGGCCGGAATCAGTACCGGATGAGGGCTGAGTTCAATGAAGACGGTGTGGCCCTGGTCAGCCAATGTCGTGATCGATTCCGCAAGCCGGACGGGCTGGCGCAGGTTGCGCACCCAGTAATCGGCATCGAGCCTTTCGCCCGGAGTAAAGGCGGCCTGCACCGTGGAGAAAAACGGGAGGGTTCCGGGCTGAGGTCGGAGGGTGGACAGTTCCTCGGCCAGCGCGGCGAGGATGGGGTCGACTTGAGCGCTGTGCGAGGCGACGTCCACCTTAATCCGGCGGCAGAAGACTTCCTTCAATTCCAGCCATTCCAGCAACTGGTCGATGGCTTCGGCGCTGCCCGCGACAACGGTGGTTCCCGGGCTGTTTTCGGCGGCAATGGAGACGTGGCCGGCGAAGGGGTCGAGCCAGGCGGCGAGTTCAGAGGCGGGCAGCTCGATGCTGGCCATGGCGCCCGATCCGCTCAGGGTGCGCATCAGGCGGCTGCGGCGGCAGATGACGGCCGCTGCATCTTCGAGGGTCAGAATGCCGGCGAGATAAGCCGCCGCCACTTCGCCCATGCTGTGACCGGTGATGGCCGCGGGCACGACTCCGGCCCAGCGCCAGACAGCGGCAAGTGCTACGCTCATGGCGAACAGGGCAGGCTGCACGAAATCGATCTCGGTCAAGGCGGCCGCGGCATCTGGGCCGTCGAGGCGCTCGATCAGCGACCAGCCGGTTTCGTTCTTGATAGCGTCATCGCAGGCTTGGAAGGTTTCACGGAATACGGGACTCTGCTGGAATAGCTCGCGAGCCATGCCGTCCCATTGCGAGCCTTGGCCGGGAGCGACGAAGACGACGCGCGGCGGCGCGGGAGAAGCTGTTCCAGGCTCGGGAGAAGCACAAGGCTGACCAGCTGCGACGGCCGCAAACTGGGCCCGGAGATCGGCAAGATCCGTTCCCAGAGCGACGAAGCGATGAGCCAGCGCGGTTCGGCGTGCGCCTGCGGTAAAAGAAAGCTCAGGAAGGTCTTCTGAAATGAATTCGTGACCTAAGAGCCGCTCCCAATTCGACGCGGTTTCTTTCAGAGCATCGCTGGTATAGGCGCTGATGGGAATCAGGTAAGCGGAAGCGGCAGGGGCCGGTTCGGGAGAGTTGTTCAAAGCGGGCTCAGGCCGCTGATATTCCTGCAGCACAATGTGCGCATTGGTTCCAGTCAAGCCGAAAGAACTGGCACCGGCAAAGTGAGGTTTGCCGCTCACCGACGCAGGGAGAGTGCGGGTCTGCGAGACCACCGCGACATGTCCCTTTTCCCAATCGACGTCGGGGTTTGGCGTTTGATGATGGAGACTGGCGGGAAGCACGCCATGGTGCAGGACGAGCGCTGTTTTGACGACGCCTGCGACGCCCGCGGCGGACTCGGTGTGACCAATGTTGGACTTCATCGAGCCCAGCGGGACGATGCGAGCTGGTCCACTCCCGGTCGCTTCACCTTCTGTCAATCGGCTTTCCTGGAGAGCGTCGCAGATGGCGCCAATCTCAACCGGGTCACCAACGTGCGTGCCAGTTCCATGGGCTTCGATGTAACTCAGATCGGATGCACCGATTCCAGCTTGCCGCCAGGCTTCGAGCAGCATAGCTCGCTGTCCGTCACGGCTGGGTGTGACCATCAGGCCGCCGCTTTTGCCGTCGTTGTTGACGGAGCTGCCGCGGATGACAGCGTAGATGGCGTCTCCGGCCGTGACGGCATCGGAAAGCCGCTTGAGCACCACCATGCCGGCGCCCTCGCTGCGCACAAAGCCGTTAGCGGACTGGTCGCCGAACTTGCAATGACCATCGGGAGCGAGCATGCCGGCATCGGTGAATAGCCGCGTGTAGTCGCTGGACAAAATGATGTTGACGCCGCCCGCGAGAGCCATGTCGCATTCCTGCTGGCGCAGGCTCTGGCAGGCCAGATGGATGGCGACCATGGAAGAGGAGCAGGCGGTATCGACGGATACACTTGGACCTTCAAAACCGAAGGTGAACGAGATGCGGCCACATACCGTCGACCTGCCGCCGCCGGTCAGGAGATAAAAATCCGGGTGATCCGCGTTGCGGAAGTTGAAATTTTCATAATCCGTTGTCCACAGACCGGTGAAGACTCCGGTGCGCGATCCCTGATAGCGCTCGCGAACCTGGCCCGCATCCTCCAGAGCCTCCCAACTCACCTCCAGCAGGAGCCGTTGCTGCGGGTCGATGAAGGCTGCCTCGCGTGGGGAGATGCCAAAGAAGGCAGCGTCAAACGTGTCGACGCGCGGAAAAAAGCCCCCCAGATGCGTGGCGAGCGAGGAACCTTCGGCGGCGGTCCGGGCATAGGCTTCGTCCAGCTCGGGGAATCGACCGCCTGGGTAGGGAGCGATCGCGTCTCGCCCGTCGAGCAACAGGCGCCACAGCTCAGCGACGCTTTCTGCCTGGGGGTAGCGGCATCCCATTCCAATGATGGCGATTGGTTCTTTGCTGCTAGCCGGCGCCTGCATCGCGTTCCTATTCATGATTCTTATGTCTGGTTTGGAATCGAGCGTGTTTCCCAGGCTGAGCCCAGGATGTATGTCAGACCCGCCGCCGATCTGGTCTTTCGCAGGGGCAAGGGTGGTCTTCAGAATATTGTGCACCCGTGAGATCGTTAGTGTAGCGCAGCGTTTGAGTCAGCGAACTCCCCCACTCGGGGGAGTGAAAAAGCGAGATTCTTCCGCTTTTCCACTTTGGGAATCCATTTCGTTGGGTCTCTCAACCTCCATGCGTCCGAAAACCAGGCAAGCGACGACGGGATAAATGGAGCGTCCAGCCATTTCGCACAGGTTTGCGAGGGGACCTGGGAAGGCTGCCGAGACCTGTGGCCGCAGATGCGTGACTTGGCGCAGGTGCCCGACGGCAGTGCGGATGGGAAGGCATCGTTCTGGTGGAATTGCAGCAGAGAATTTTCAGGAAATGGTGCGATCTGTGTCCGGCCCCCCTCGTTGTCGAGCAGCAGCGGGTCTTCCGGCGGCAGCATCGTTGCCGTTTTGATGGAAACGAAGGGCACCGCGGCACCTCGTCAGGAGCAGTTGGTTTCATCGGAGTGATCTGGCAGCCGAAGTTCCTGAGCGTCAGCTACCATCCGTCTGGGATTTCAATTTTTTGCTTGGGCGCGGGCGAGGGTCCGAAACGGAAGGTAAGGCCGGTGGCCAGTCGGAAGTCGTTTTGCAGGGCTGAGAAATTGTTTGGTAGTTCCGTTCGCACGTAGTCTGCTTCAATGATGCGCACCCCCATTCTTTTGCCCCAGAAGAGATTGACGCCTGCGCCGGCTCTGACGGCACGCGAGTGAGCGGTGGCGCGAAGCCCCGTGGGAGAGGGGAATGCGCCTTCGAGACCGTTCACCCGTCCTCCCAAGCCTTCGAGGAAGATTTGCGCCTTGAGGCGGCTATGAGCGAAGGGTTGCGGAGTCCAATACGTATGGGTAAAGCGCACACCGCCGAGGTAGGCGAGAGTGGTGAGGTTCAGGCCGGGGGCATAGTTCGCGAGGTGCTCTGCGGCCACGCTGCCGGCTAGGCCAAATCCTTTGAGGAAGGTGAAGGCTGCGTCAACATCACCGCCCTGGAGCCAGAAGCAGCCGCACTTGCCGGGCGCAATCTGCGCTCGTTCCGAAGCGTAATTGATGGCCATGTCGAAGGAGGCTGTCGGCAGCGGCGGATCAATAGGGGACTGGGCCTGAAGGCTGAAAGCGGTGAGGGGAACCGCCAGCACTGCGGATATCCAGAAAGGAAGATGCATGGCGGTTCTCCTGACTACTCGACGGTCAAGGTAAGGGTCGTGGCATGCTGCAGGGTGCCTGCGGCGGCGGTGACGGTAAGGGAGTATGTCTTTTGCGGCTGCGCAAAGAATCCGCTGGTAGAGCCGCAGCCGCTGATGGCGGAGAGAGCAAACGCGGCCCCGGCCACGACCAGGAGCAGCTTGAGGTATCTGCTTTGCAGGTTGGCGAGAATCCTTCTGCGTATGGCGAATGGGAGCAAAAGAACCGCCCAGAAGATCGGCGAGCGGGGCCTTCCCGAAGGCGGCGCCGGGAGGTGTGAGGCTGAGGCTGCCGGCACAGCGACCGAGAGGGTCAGACTTGGCAGAGGAGTGTTTGCGGGGAAGGTCCACGACCCGTCCGGCTGGAGTGTCCAGGGCAGAGGCGCAATATTGGCATGAGCGCCTGGCGGCAGGCCCTCGAGGGTCAGGGTCATAGGCTGTGGAAAGACTGTTCCAGCGGTCGGGACGATGGCCAGGGAATACGTGGCCGTACCGCCCGGAGCGGCTGTCTGGGATGCTCCACTGGTACCCCTTCCAGCGCTGGGAGGCGTAGGCACCACTACGAAATTGAGAACCATCTCCTGGAGCGGACTGCTGCTGGCATTGGCGAAGTTTGGATTCCCGGGAAAAACGGCTGTGATCACGTGAGATCCGGCTTCAAGCGCGGCTAAAGACAGCGAAGCGGCATTGCCCGTCAGCTTGGCCGCACCCAGCAGGTGGGATCCATCCATGAAGCTGACACTGCCCGTAAATCCGGGTGCAGTCGAGGAAACCACCGCGGATAAGAAGAGTGTCTGCTGCTCGGCCACGGGGTTGAGGCTGGGCATGATCTCGACCTGGGTGAGTGCCTTGGCGATGATGAGAGTGGCGGAAGCGCTCCCGGCATAGTTGGGGTCCTGGATGCTTGCTGAGATGGGGTAACTGCCTGCGTTGGTGGGTGCGGTGGATGAGCCGTTATAGGACAGGGCGATGGTGAGGCCGGGTGGGTTGGTTGAGGCCGAGGCCGAAAGAGGAGAGCCGGTGTAGGTCTGGGCCAAGTTGCTGAGAGTCACGGTGGCCGCAGCCTTAGAGATCACCAGAATTCCCGAGGTGCTTCCGGTGTAGTTGGGATTGTGGATGGTCGCGGTGACGGGATAACTGCCTGCATTGGTGGGTGGAGTCGATGAGCCGTTATAAGTGAGGTCCACGGTGAGTCCGTGGGGATTGGTGGAAGCCCCTGCCGATAAAGGAGAGCTGGTGTAGGTCTGGGCAAAGTCGCTGAGAGTTATGGTTGCGGCGGCTTTAGAGATCACCAAAGTTCCCGAGGTGCTTGCGTTGTAGTTGGGGTCGTGGATGGTCGCGGTGACGGGATAACTGCCTGCATTGGTGGGTGCGGTGGATGTGCCGTTGTAGGACAGGGCGATGGTGAGTCCGGGTGGGTTCGTTGAGGCCGAGGCCGAAAGAGGAGAGCCGATGTAGGTCTGGGCGAGGTCGCTGAGAGTTATAGTGGCGGCGGCTTTGGCGATCACTAGAGTTCCCGAGGTGCTTCCGGTGTAGTTGGGGTCGTGGATGCTTGCAGTGACGGGATAACTGCCCGCGTTTGTGGGTGAAGTCGATGAGCCGTTATAGGACAGGGCGACGGTGAGTCCGGGTGGGTTCGTTGAAGCTGAGACCGATAGAGGGGAGCCGGTGAAGGTCTGGGCTAGGTTGCTGAGGGTTATGGTTGCGGCGGCCTTGGCGATCACAAGAGTTCCCGAGGTGCTTCCGGTGTAGTTGGGGTCCTCGATGGTAGCCGCCATGGGATAACTGCCCGCATTGGTGGGTGCGGTGGATGAGCCGTTATAGGACAGGGCGATGCTGAGTCCGGGTGGGTTCGTTGAAGCCCTGGCCGATAAAGGGAAGCCGGTGTAGGTCTGGGCGAGGTCGCTGACAGTTATGGTGGCTGCGGCTTTGGCAATCAACAGAGTTCCGGAAGTGGTCCCTGTGTAGTTGGGGTCCTTGATGGTAGCCGCCACGGGATAACTGCCCGCGTTGGTGGGTGGAATCGATGAGCCGTTATAAGTGAAGTCCACGTTGAGTCCGTGGGGATTGGTGGAGGCCTCGGCCGTAATTTAGCACTAGGTTCTGTAACTAACTTAAATATTCCTGGTGGTACAGCAGGCCAAGTATTAACAACAGCTGGTAATGGATCACTATTATGGCAATCAACTGCATCAACATATAGC